>JBAUOG010000402.1:0-7113 GCA_049579625.1 Bryobacteraceae bacterium | reverse complement strand
ACAACTGCGGGATCTCCCTTTTCAGGTCTCCCAAAAGTGACTCCAGAGTATCGGCATCGGCAGACCACCATTCAAGCGACCTGCACGCATGAAGGACTTGCGTGATTGTTAAGATCAACGCACTGAGGAAAGAATTAAGGGCGGCATCACCCGTGCCGACCTCGCGATCTCGACTGATCAAAGTGAAGTGAAGCATTCCAGATGACATGGCGACGTCGACAGCATACGGACCATCCATGAAAGGCACCCGCACTCGTCGAACACCGTTGCTGTGGATGGTCGTCAGGAGTGCATTAGCCCACCAACCCAAGATCACGACGACAAAGTCACTCCAGCCAGCAGAAGGAAATCCGCCGCCTTCCGTGATCAGCCAGATACCGGCTATCGCTGGACCATGTGGGCGGACCTCAAGAGTTCCACTGTCTACGTTTAGAGAAGTCTCGGTGCCCACGCCCAAGCATACCCTCGTGAAGCAGGGGAGCCAATCAAGATCACTAACTTCTGTCGCGTGGCACAAAGGACCCTTTGTGAAACACGCGATCCGGCCCGCCGCTCGCCGCCATTACCGCCGATATCGCCGTTTCTCAGTCCCTATCTTCAAAACGTAAGCGTATGCGGTGCAAAGGCCTTAGAATCGCGTATCTGACTTGAAGCAGAAAATCTCCGAGTTGAATACGACAGATTTGGTTGATCCGGCATCCAAATTGTCTCGTCAATTTGGACAGGTTCATTGCGACGGTGCCCTAAGAGGACGCGCGAAAAGCTCATAATGGTTTTGTCCCGCGCAGAAGACGAATACAGGAGGTTGCCGTGGCTTGGATTCGGTTGGTCATCGCGCTCGTGGCGTGTTCCGCTCTGTTCTCTCAAGACTCACGCCAGGTGATCGTCATTGCGGGCCGCTCCCCACTCCTGGAGATCATCGACCCCGTAACACTTGAAACGCTGGCTCGAATCCATTTCGACTTCCCCAATGGAAGCGTCGGATTCAACAGCGCCGCAATGAGCGCCGACGGCTCGAGCGTCTTTATCGACGGTCCGATTCCCTCGGACACGCGAGGGTGTTGCGTGCTTTACTCGCTTGACCTTGCCACCATGAAAGCGACGGTCGTGGCTTCCATCTTCGGAACAAGGTCGCGCGATCAATTCGTGTTCTCTGATGGTGTGGTGTTTCCCTCCGCTTCACTCTCGCCCAATGGCCCGATCAAAGGAATACACGACAGCATGCTTCACGTTTCTCCCAATGGCCAGTGGGCTTTTGGAGTGAGAGGCTATCAAGGTCCCGTGCTTGAGGTCTTTGACATGACGCGGGGCAAACTCGTGCGCGAACTCACGCCTCCGCAATCGGAAGGCGAAGTGCGTGCGAGCGGAGGCTGGGCCGGCGAGCACTTCTATTTCATCGCCGGATCAAAGGAGAACTCTGGACACCTTTGGATGGTGTCTCCGGACACGATCGAGCTGGGTGCGGGAGTGCCGGTGGACGATTACGGCGAGGCGTCCAGCTGTGCGCATCCAGCCTTCAGTGAACTCCTGGCAGCTGGAGACAAGGTGTTTCTCTACGAACCATTCGGCTTCAAAGTAGACCGTAGGGTGCGGTGTCACGTCCCCGTACCGGGAGGGGTTTGGATGATCGATCCCGCTACGGGCCGACAGGCCGGTCGCACTGCTATTGGCTTACACTTCTCAACGGTCGTCGCAGATCGAACCGGAACATTTCTGTATGGCTTGGCCTCCGAGGCCCTGAACCAAGACGGGCCCGGACAGCTGTTGCGCATCGATGCTAAAGATGGACACGTCCTAAAGTGGCGGAGCATCGCACCAGGCTTCTTTCGCATGACTGTTGCGCCGATCAGTTCTGTACCCACGGGCGATGTCTTCGTCGTCATGGATCGCTGACAGGCTTAGGATCCCGGCGCACAACGACATTTTTACCGGCGACAACGCCGTTTCACAGGAGTTATGTGGCGTTCAAAAATCTGGCAAACGAGTATGCAGTTAAGGTTTCCTCTTCGTCTCTTGCCCTGGGCCTTAGCTTTAGCCTTTAATGATCGCCCAAGCTTTGATGGAAGACCCAGCCACGTTTAGCAGAATCTGCGGCCGAATTCCTCCGAAGCTAAAAAGCGCGCCATCACAGTATCCCTGCTGGTTTACGGTGATCCATCCCCACCCGAATGTCTTACCTACAAAATCCCTCCACGGCTCTACCATGCTTGCATCGATGTCGCCTACGCTTTAAGGGTCGCCCGCTTTCACGAGCGCAACGTCCACTGAGTCATCGTTCTAATCGGCGACTATTACAAGCGACGCCTTCCCAAAATCGAGAATGACACGATCCCGCGAGCCTTTCGTGGAGCTATTCGTCGCCGCTTCCTGGCTGCTGCAGTTCATCGACCAGTAAACCAGCGGTCGCTTGAAAAGTCATTGATTCGGTGGCAACCTCACCGGCAGAGACGGCCAAGTTAGAGGCGAGCGGAAGGCGGTATCGTTTTGGCTCCTTGCGAAGCCACGAAAAGCTGCGCAGAACTACAACCAGTTCCAAGCCAGAAAAATGCTCACCGAGCACGAAGAGCAATCTCGGCATTGAGAGTGTTCAGAAAAGACGCCTCATCCGAAGGCAAGGTCAAAAGCCCGTACGCAGCAGCATACGTGTCAAACACGTGAAGTGGAATGACCTTCCCGTCACTACCCAGCTCCCAAACCTTGATTAAGCCGAAAGACTGTGTGGATTTGTCTGCCTCAAGAAAAAAAACATATCGATGGCCGACTGACAGTTTACCAGGCGGAAGAGGTGCGCCAACGGAAAACACCCGGCCATCGGCCCGTTTTAAAGTGCCCCCGATTGTCATCACAGTCACTGAAGTGTCAGCGTTTGCAATTCCTGAGTGGTCCATGAGGATCTTCTCTACTTGAACATCTAATTCGGAAACGATCTTCGAGTGATCTCCTGAAAAGTATGTCTGGTGGTCCTTGAACGTTCCCACCAGTATTGTGGAGCTTTCATTTACAGGTAAGGGAGGCATGGGCGCCGGATCCATTGCATACCCAGAGCCCGTTTTCACTTCGGTGCCGTTAACTACCATAGGAGGACCATCAAGCGGCATCGGTATGGCGCTGTTGAAGGACTTAGCGCGCTTCTGCCGCAACGACGCCAGGTTTACATCAGAGGTTTGGGCGGGTCTCACCGGCGTCCGGTCCCACGACTGAGCAGGTGGCTGGCTTTGGGCGAAAGCGGGAGCTAATGCAGACAGACACCAAACAGCGGCGATTACTACAGCCCGACCTATACGCCTAATCGTACCCGCACTATACGTCAAGGTCTTCATACTGTCGGAAGTTTTACCAACATACAGCACACATTTCCCTCACTTGAGTAAAGCACAGAAATTGGCGTCCTTCTAGCGATTCAGTTCGCAGAATCGCCGGAGGCAGTTTAAGACTGGCGGAAATCGGATTCAGTTCGTCCTGATGCCTCAACAGGCCCTGGAGTTACTGGAGTTATAGGAGAAATTGACCAAAGTGGCCAATGAGGTCTTAAGGCCCCTTCAGGCTGGAGCCCTTCCGAACTGAGGGCGATAGGGCCAATGACGTTTTGGCACGAGACCGCGCCCGCGACGCCGAGCGGGGCCTAGCCAAGCCGCACGGCATTCGAATGCGAGCCAGAGCTTTGATATCCCCATGATCGGACCATCTTATGGCCGAAACGATGCGTTCTTGTTTCGCGAGAGCGGCCGAATGGGACACTCTCTCAGCCGAAATAGCTCCTCGACTGTGTAATCCAGCGCCCGAGCTAGCTTCAGGGCTATTTCCGTGTTGGGGGCAAAGGCTCCTGCTTCGATGGCATAAACCGATTGCCTCGAAACGCCGACCATAGGGGCAGCTTGGCCGCGCGCCGTTACCTCCGGCCAAATGGCGGATTTGGGAGAACTTCCGGAGAAGGATCATGGGGACGGACGGGGACCGAATCTGACCACCCTCAGAGGAACCCAAGGCTTTGCATCTTCGAGAACCTTCGCTCGATGGTCGACAGCAGAAGGTTGTTCGCCACGTTTACCGACGACAACGCCGTTTAACGGTCTGTATCTGCGGGCAAGGCACTGCGTCCTGTATAACAGGATTTACATGCTGCGGCCTCCGTTCCGTTCTTTGCGTTCTTCGTGCCGGAGCGGGGACGCCGATAGCACCGATAGGATGGGGCGCCCCGAAGTGTTACAGGGCGCATACACCTCATACCAATGACCGATCAAGGCGCCTAAATGGAGTTCAACGTTACCGAGGAGTTTCTGGAGTATAGACTAATGCTGCGGCACCTTTGGAACAATTACTTCTGGTCCGATTTAGGCATGCGCGACTGGGACACGGTCAACAGGTTTTGCGAGCTCAGGCCAACGCTCTTTGATGGCTTATTGAAATCGAAGGTCAGGCGGAAGTTGGACATTCCAGGCGACAAGGAGCTTCGCTTTTATTTGATACCAGCCCTCGACGGACCAAGTGGAAAGGGAGCGCCGATTCGAATCAGCGAAACGACGTGCAATGTTGGGAGCCGGAGTTGGGACGAAGAGCCCAGCTGGATCGCTGTTGGCGACATGGAGTTGGAATTTGTCGACTTCTTCGATTGGGGGAGATTCGGCTACTGGGACCTGCAGTACTTCCTAGTGAGAGTCGCCGGAACCGTGAAGTACCCCGACCTCATTGGGCGGGACGCCGTCCTGGGCGCAGACAGCGCTCAGGTTATCTGCCGCGTATGAGAGCCAGGAAACCCCTGACAGTTTACGAGGTCTCTTCTGTCCGCTGATCCGATGCTGGGTCCAAGCGGATTGCAGACGATATCGCCGTATATCGTTCCTAATCCGCCGAAACTTCCCACATCGAGATTCCCGGGGAGCGTGGCAGAGCGGCAGCCCATTCTCCGAGTGGCCGACCATCCGCCCAAAGCGTGCTGTACACTTCCCAGGTCGCCGTTGGGGGAATCATGCTCGGGAGGGCCATTCAATTCAACGGTCGCCGCCACGTCCACCAGGCCGGCTGACGCAACCGCGTTTCTCAGGACCGAACCATCGCTCGCCGCGACCACTCATCTTTGCCCGGTGGGGCTGGCCTGTTGTTGCAAGCAGAGACTGTCATGTGAGAGCCACAGCCTGCTGATCGGAGATAGATTAGATTGCGCGCGGTTAGCCTCGTCCTGCAACCGCAAGATCATCCGGCTCGCAGACCCACCAGGATTCATACATCGTGAAGTACAAACACATCGTCGTCGTGAAACGGGGCCCGCCGGAGAACCTTCGCATCGAGGAGTGCGACCTGCGCGAATCCGGAGCCAGGGAGGTCAGGATCAAGGTGCTGGCCTGCAATGTTTGTCTACCTGACGTACAAAATCGCTACGGACGCAGCCCGTTTGCCCCCAAAGTGCCCTACGAACCTGGCTGCGCCATAGTGGGCGTCGTGGATGAGGTTGGCCCTGGAGTTCTGCATGCCGTCCCAGGGGCCAGAGTTGCGGCGTATCCGGCGTTCGGAGGCTACGCCGAGTACGTCTACCTTTCGGAAAGCCGGCTCATTCCTGTTCCTTCCAAGCTCGATCCAGTCGAAGCGGCCCCGGTGGTGCTGAACTACCTCACGGCGTACCAGTCACTGCACCGGCGCGCGAACGTCAACCCCGGCGACAAGGCACTCATCATCGGCGCGAGCGGCGGATGCGGCACGGCACTCCTCGACCTTGGTAGGCTCGCCGGCCTCAAGATGTATGGCCTTGCCTCTGGAAGCAAGAGCTCCATCCTCACCCAATTTGGCGCCATCCCGATCGACTATCGGAAAGAGGATTTCGTGGAGGTGATGCGCCGTGCCGAGCCGGACGGGCTGGATTTCATCTTCGACGGAATGGGCGGAGGCTATATCAGTAGGGCCTTCCCGCTGTTGCGCCGCGGAGGCGTGCTGGTGGAATACGCCAATCCACTGAGCTTACGCGCCACGCTGCGCCTTCTTGTCAGAACTCTGGTGCTTAACCTGCTCCCCAACGGCAAGAAGTTGAAGGTCTATGGGGCTGGTTTCGTGCTCCTTTACCGCAAGCCATTTCTGGAGGACTGGGCTATCCTTTTCCGGTTGCTCGCAGAGGGCAAAATTCGGCCTGTCATCAGCCGAAGGTTTCCGCTGCTCGAAGCGCCGCAGGCTAATGTTCTACTGGAGGGCGGACAGGTTGTTGGGAACCTTGTCCTGGTGGCGCCCGATCTACTTCGGTGAGTGCATCATCACCAAGTCACTTAGAGGGGACCCGATTACTGCCGAGATCTCGTCTTCCGTCCCACCGACTCTGTTCCCCCGGTCAACGGAAGATGCCCGACCCGCTGCTATGCGTAAGGCACCGGGGCCCCCTAGGGGAAGCGCTCGGGCCGGGCGTTGCCGGCGGCATCGTGATCTCCCCGAACGCCGTTGTCGGAATTTCCGGGCGACTGTTTGAATCCGGCTGCCGTATTCGACTCGGAGTGCGTCCCTGCAGCACGAACAATTGTTCAAAATGGTTATCCTGAAACAGCATGTCTTTCTCCTCGGAAGCCGGGCCGCATCGGGAGAAGTATTTAAAGAGCGTCACAGAAATAAGCAGCCCGCCTGCACCATTTCCAGGTTGGCTTCGATAAGAAAGGCATGCTGACACGATCGAAAACAATGGACATATCATCCCCGCATTAATCCAGGGGAGTATGTCAGAGTTGCGGGATCTGGTTGGCCATCTACTCTTTGCCACATGCGAGCTCCAGTTCGTATGCGCTCTCCCGGTCATCGATGGGTTCCTGGATTGTTCCCCCTGGCTCGGCGATCAGGTTCGAATCTGCGGAACCATGACAGGTATCAGAGCAGATGATCGGAGGACTAAGTGTCGGAACCGGAGCTGAAGCAGGTTATTGATGCCGGATCGGCAAAGTCCGGATGGAAGGGTCTATGTAAGCTGGGCGGAACGACTGTCCTGATTGCGGCGGTGATTCCGCTAGTCGAAATCGGCATCGGTTTCCTCCCGGGAGTGGAACGTGCGTCGCAAGGGACCGTGACTGCAACCGACTGGTTCAGGCTGTTCCAGGACCACTGGTTTCTTGGACTCCGCAACCTCGGTCTCTTGAATCTCATTGGAGC
>JBAUOG010000401.1:0-3228 GCA_049579625.1 Bryobacteraceae bacterium | reverse complement strand
GGCAGTTCCCTTCTCTGCCGTGGGCGCGATCTGGTTCCTGTATGCGGCTGGCTACAACATGAGCGTAGCGGTATGGGTTGGGTTAATCGGATTGTTGGGGATCGACGCCGAGACGGGCGTCTTCATGCTGCTTTATCTCGATCTCGCCGTGGCAGAGGCAAAGCGCGAAGGGCGGCTGAATAATCTTACTCAGTTGCGCGAAGCCATCGTGTACGGCGCGGCAAAGCGAGTACGGCCGAAGTTCATGACCTTTGCCACCATTTGCGTCGGCCTGTTCCCCATCATGTGGGCAACGGGCACGGGATCCGACGTCATGAAGCGAATCGCGGCGCCGATGGTGGGCGGCATTTTCACCTCATTCCTTCTTGAGCTGTTGATATATCCCGCGGTCTATGAAATCTGGCGGGCGCGCTCCTATTCGAAAGAGCTGCGCGGCAACCCGGATTATGAGCCCAACGAGTTGCAGCCAAAGGCCGTCTCGGGTGGAGGGCGGTGGCTGTTTGAATCTCCAGTCGCGAATCAGGAAGCGCAGGGGAGCGAGTGATGCGTGCCTTTCTAAAAGAAACGCTCTCCGTTTGCTGGCGCGGGGTGACCAGGAACGGTTGCGTTGTTGTCCTCGCGGTTTGCGCCGGCAAGGCGATCGCCGGAAACGCAGTTACGACGGAAGTCCAGCGCACAACCACCGGGGCGCCCGCTCAAACGCCACCCGTCGCGGCCCAATCAGAGCGCCCGAAGGTTCTTACCACGCAAATAACCTACGTTGCAGGGCAGTTGACGATTCGTGGGCTCAATCTGGTAATGGGGGATGTCTTGACGAGAGTGTCGGCTCTCACGGGCATGAATCTCGACTTCCCGGCCGGCGCCGGCAGAGAACCGATGCCATTTGTCGATTTAGGGCCCGGACCGGTGCGCGAGGTCCTGGCTGCGTTGCTGAGTGAATCGGGATACGACTATGTGATCCAATCCTCCGACAAGGATCCGGAGAACATTCAAAGTGTCTTAGTAATGCCTCGAAACCAGAAAGGTGGCGCTGCCAATCCTGCGAGCGGAACCTACGCGAAGTCGGCGCCGCCTGTCGCTTTAGAGGCGGCTTCACGGGCCGACAGTCCCGCAGCAACGCAGCCAGAACTCACCGCCGTCCCAGCCCCGGAAGCGCCGCCACCCGTGCAGCCGGAACCAACAGCACCTGCTTTGTCGCTTCAGCCGGGTCAGGGTCTTCAACCGGGTCAGGGTCTATTCAACACGCCGAGACAGGGCGGCGCTCAGCCGGTCCCTTCGAATCTGACTCCCCAGAACATCAATCAACAATTGCAGCAAATGTATCAGCAGCGGATACAGATCAACCAGCAAGAGCGCCAAGCCAGTCCGGGGAACTAAAAGGGGGCGCGGCGCGCCTTGGGACACAGGGAGCCTGTCCGCGGTCGGCATCCTAGGGCAATATTGACGTTACTTGTTGACTTCCGTGGCCGGCGGCGGGGCGGTTGGATGCGCTTGTTGCTCCAACTTCTTGCGGTTGTAGTCGGCCACAACCCGTGAGACGTAATCGCGTGTCTCGGCGTAGGGAGGAATGCCGCCATACTGATCCACTCGCTGCGGCCCGGCGTTGTAGGCCGCTAGTGCTTTCACCGCGTCCCAGTCGTACCGTTGCAGCAGCTGCTGCAGATATTTCGTCCCGCCCTCGACGTTCGCTGCCGGGTCGAACACGTTTTGAACGCCCATCTCGGCCGCCGTTTGCGGCATCAACTGCATCAGGCCGCTCGCGCCCTTGATCGAAACCGCGGTGGGATTGAAGGCGCTTTCGGCTTTCACCACGCTGGCCAGGAAGTCCGGGTCGATCTGGTGCCGCGCCGCAGCGCTCGAGATCAACTTCCTGACGGTATCCCTATCCGCAACGGTGACGGCCGTGCTGGCAACCGGCACGCTTGCCGTCGGAGGCGGGATTCTTTCCGGTTGCTCAAAGCGCTCGATCTGATCGCTCTGAAACTCCACGTAGCCCGAGCCGGCGTTACCGCACAGATAAAGCTTTGCCGCCTGGCCCGCGATCTCGATTCGCCCGAACTCCATGGTGTAGCCGTTACGCAGCACGGCAATCTGGCGGCATGGCTCGGACGTGTCCCCTGCGGGAGCGCCCCAGACATACGGCGTCATCAGAACCGCGGTGGCGGAAAGCGTCAGGAGTCCGGGAAGAACCCGGTTCATTCGCAACCCCCGCCGGTTACGCTGGCCGATCCTTTGGTCATCTTCGCCTCCAGGCTACTCGCGAACCATAAGCCATTCGTCGTCCCCGTAAGACGGCGGGTGCCTACTTCGCGTTCGATGCCATCTGAACTTCCGGTTTGGTGAAGAGCGCCTCTTCCAGCTTGGGATTCACGACCACCTTTTCAATGGTGATCCTCTCAGGCGGAACAGGAGTGTCCCTGAACCCGGTTGCCGTTTTAGCCACCGGGAGAACTCTGGTTTCGAGAACAAACGGAATCTGAAGTCCACTGACCTCGCGATAGTCGCGGAAGTAGACCTCCACGGGATGCTCTGTGCCGTCCATCCGCCTGGGCTGCCCTTGAATTTTCGTCTCGAGGAAGGTCTGGGCATCAATCCACACGTTTTGTACTTGCCCGTCTTTCAGGGTCAGCTTGAGCTTATAGGTCTCGCGATCTTCAACCTTCTCGGTACCGGCCAGCTCGACCCGGGTGCCCTTGGCCGCGTAATCCACCAGTGGACCATCCAGGTCTGCCTGTGTGGACGTGGCCTTCATCTCGTCCGCCGTGTATGGCTCAACCACGCGCCGGTTGAGGTAGGGCCTCAGCTTCCAGCCGTTGGCGCCATCGAAGACCTGAACCGCGATTTGGCCGGAGAACTCCAACTCAAACCGCAGTTTGCGGGGTCGCTTGAGATCCATAACAAACGGCAGCTGCACCTCTTCGACGGGACGCGGAGGAGCGATGGGCCGCATTTCTTTCCTGTTGACGACTGGTCCGCTCGGGACCGAGGCCGGGGCCGGCGCGGCAAGCGTCGCCCGCTGGTTCCCGCCCGCGCCCAGTTTTCCCGATATGGTCATCGTCTGGACGGCGCGCCACTGCTGCAAGCCGCCTCGGGCTGCGACGTTCTTATCGACGATAGCGGCTGCGGAAAGCGTCCCCTGGGTGCCGGCAACAGAAGGCTTGGCCGGCGATGGAGACGTGTCCGCGGCCGCCGCCATGGAAACGGCAACCGCCATCGAAAGGCAGAAAA
>JBAUOG010000400.1:0-2644 GCA_049579625.1 Bryobacteraceae bacterium | reverse complement strand
GGGCAACACCGACGAGTTGGACAAAGGTATCGGCGCCGTTGAGCAGGTGGCGATAGGAATCACTATCGAGCGCGTTGCCAACGGCGGCCTCACAGCCCTTTGGCAATTTGTGACGTGATTGTTCGCGAGTTAGAGCCGTGACGCGGTGGCCGCGGCTCAACAGGAGCGGAACCAACCGGCTCCCAACGTAACCTGTAGCGCCGGTGACGAAGACATGATGTGGTTGTGCCATACCGAGCAGCAAGAAGCTGGGCTCCTGGAAACCCGCTTGGAATTGCGGATTGCGGTTCCCGGCCAAAGCTACGTTTTGCCGGCGGCCGCGCGACTGGCTTCGACAAAAGCACCGGAGTTGATGATGTTGATGTAGCGGGCGATCTTGCCATCGCGGAATTTGAAGTAATGCGCTACCGGTGTATCGACGCGAATGCCCGTGGCCTTGACGGTCGCCTGATAGCGGCCGAACGCGGCGACGGAGTCATTGTTAGAGAAGAACTCGGTCATTTCAAGGTTGGGGTTGGCGTGCTCGGCCGCAATCCCAGCGAAGAAACCGGTTGCCTCTTGTGGCGTGTGTCGGATGCCGGACCAAGAAAGTGCGGCAGGCGCCTCAAACTCCCAACTCACATCGTCTGTCAGACTTTCCAGGATCGTTCCGATGTCGCCGCGTCCAAACGCGGCGTAGATGTCTTTGATTTTGTCGATTAGATCGGACACTGTATCCTCCTTTTGTCGTCCTTCAATGGAATTGTACGTGGCAAAGGAGGAATTTGGATTGGCGACTCCAGCAAGCCTATGGCACCAACCCGCTGAACATCTTCCGATATGGCTGGATAACGTCCACGACGCCGCTTGGGACTGGTGCACTTGCCAGCCCGTCTGTCCTGCGGTCTCCGCTGCTACTTCCGGTCACACTGAGTGGCACTTAACCGGGTAGGCTGAGTTGGCGCGACAGGCCGAAACGGCCTCAGCGTGGTGGAATGGGTTCGCCTCGTTGTCGTGCCGTTACCACCGCGATTCGACGGTACTGACTCGCCAGCACATGAAGCATGACGAGATCCTCACCGTTTAGGAAAGGAGAAGCCGTTGCTAGTGCTGAGTCCAGAGAGGAAAGGCATTTGTCAAGCGTGATCTCTCTATCTAGAAACGATCCCATCACTCGCTGGGCCTCGCGGTTGTATGTCTCTATGGGGTCTGATTCCATAGTTGCCTGTACTGTGGCTCCGTTCCCGCCGGATGACCATAGCGTTTTTGCGCTAGGGAGCGGGTAGGGCAGCGGGGCCCCGCATGCACGAATTGACAAAGCGTGTTTGAACCGTGGCGGCCGTTTTGTCGTGGCGAGGCTTTCTGCTTGATGTCTCCGGCACCCCGAGGTAATGTCCACATGGCTACCGATAATGCCTAGGACCGTATCGGAAACACCAGATAACGTCCGGAGGAAGCCTGCATGCTTCCCAGCGGCAGAGCGTATGTTGCTTGCACCAATTCGCGGACAGGATCAACTCATAGGCAAACAGTCACGCGCAAGAAGGTGGCAGGAATCGAAGTGCCGCCATTCTTGCTCTGGTTCTGAGATTTTGCAAGTTCCACGAGCTGGGTGTGGAGTTCGTCCACTTTGCCGTTCTTTTCCGCCGCTTCGTAAGCGTTCATGGTCGGGCCATAGAACCGTCTAAATGACTCCACCACCTCAACCGGGCCTTTGTTATGCGAAATGAAGTGGAACGTATCCTTGATCATCGAGATCTTTTCCTTAGGCACTCCGGCCTGGACAAAGCGCTCGATGATGTGAGTATCCACGCCCCAAGTCATTGGGCTGACGAAACCCTCGGGAGGGGGAGGCGTAAACGATGAACTGATCTTCAACAGCTGGGAGACAAATGAGGTTTGATCGTTCGGGATCCAGTTGCCCATCTCGATGCGGCCGCCTCGTTTCGTCACCCGGACCATCTCCTTAGCTACTTCGAATGGCTTGGGAGCAAACATGGCGCCGAATACAGAGAGGGTCAAATCAAACGAATGGTCGTCGACCCCTTGTAAGTTGCAGGCATCTCCCTCTTGAAATCTCAGATTGTTGAGACCTGCCTCCGCGGCTCGCTTGTTCCCGGCCTCAACCAGGTTCTGGGCTATGTCGATTCCAACAACGTCAGCCCCCAAACGGGCGAGAGGAACCGCCGTGGTGCCGTCTCCGCAGCCCAGGTCCAAAGCCCGCAGAGGCGGCTTGATCCCGAGAGACTTCACGACGGCTTCTCCCGATTGACGCATCACTGCGGCAATTTCGGTAAAGTCGCCCTTCTCCCACAACGCTTTGTTCGGATTCATAATTAGCTCCTACAGATGATGGTTTAGATTCGCGGCCCCGATGGGCATCACTGGCGCAGATTTGTTTGGAGTAACAATTGCAATCTACCTTCGCCTTGCGAGATAGTCGATTAGTACTAGGCACCTGAGGCAGCGGTTTGTATGAAGTCCGGGCTGCCACGGAGCATCCCTCATGCCTGCCACTCGTTGGCGATTGGTGTCGAGGCCGGCATCGCTGAACCAGAGATGTCAACGCGCCGGGGCATTCCTGGGACGATCATCGGGACTTGTTTCCGATACTCGGCGGTTATCGTCTCTGATCCTCTCCGAAAGGTCTCTCTTCGGAGAACTG
>JBAUOG010000399.1:0-6169 GCA_049579625.1 Bryobacteraceae bacterium | reverse complement strand
GAACTGGAAGGACGCTTCCCAAGCGGCAAGGCCAACCTGTGTACGTCGTCGCTCTACTACGACGCTTTGAATTCCGCAGTGTTCCTGGGCAAGGCCTTGGGAAAGCCGGAAACCGAGATGAACAACTATCAGGAGCGGGCCAAGGCAATGCGAACGGCAATTGATAGTTACTTCGGCGCTACGGTCGAAGGCTTCCAGACATACCGCTACTACGCAGGCAACACGGTTTTACGGGCGTGGATTTGCATTCCTCTGACGGTGGGTATTTATGATCGCGCCGCTGGCACGATCGCCGCGCTGTTTTCGCCGCGGCTGTGGACCCAGGACGGGCTGGCAACGCAGGCCGGCGAGCGCACATTCTGGGACCGTTCAACGCTGTATGCGCTGCGCGGCGTCCTTGCAGCGGGCGATACCGAACGCGCGATGCCGTTTCTGACTTACTACTCGAGCCGGCGTCTGCTGGGTGAACACGTGCCTTACCCCGTGGAAGCGTACCCCGAGGGCAACCAACGGCACTTGGCGGCTGAGAGCGCCTTGTACTGCCGAATCTACACCGAAGGCCTGTTTGGCATGCGGCCCACGGGCCTGAATTCGTTCCGCATGACGCCACGGCTGCCGAAGGGCTGGGGCTCAATGCGGCTGAACAAGGTTCATGCCTACGGGAAGGACTTTGACGTGGTAGTGACGCGCGCGGGCGAGAAGCTACGGGTTGAGGCGGCGTCTGGCGGGAAGGTTCTCAGCTCCAAAGTGATTGATCAGGGCGAATCGATGGAGATTGAGTTGGGCCAATGATCGTACGCGTCTGGGCGTGGCATCTTAGAGGACAGTCATGCCGGCGCGTCAATCGATCCTCCGTTACCTGGGAATCCTGCTTCCCGTTGTCTGTGCAGTCGACGGCAATGCACAGTGGCTCATTCAGAACAGCGGTACCACGGCCGGGTTACGCGGCATTCACAGCGTGGATGGAAACGTCGCTTGGGCTAGCGGCACCGAGGGAACTATTATTCATACCGGCGATGGCGGTGCGCACTGGCAACGATGCGCCGTGCCACCCGGCGCGGAGAAGCTGGATTTCCGCGGTGTTTGGGCATGGAATGCGCAACTGGCTGTTGTCATGTCCATCGGTGAGGGCGACCAGTCACGCGTCTATAAGACGGTCGATGGTTGCAGAACGTGGCTACAAGTCTTCGCCAATCCCGACAAGAGGGGCTTCTGGGACGGCATCGCCTTCAGAAATCAGCAAGAAGGAACGATACTCGGTGACCCGGTAGATGGACAGTTCGTAATCCTCACGACCGGGGATGGCGGCGAGCACTGGTCCCCTGACAAGGATTCGGGGCCAGTGGCCAACCCGAAAGGCGAAGGCGCATTCGCGGCCAGCAATACGCCGCTCGTCTTGACCCAGGAAGCCCTGCAATTTGGCACGGGTGGCGTAGGGGGCGCACGAATCTTCCGGCTCAGAGGGAGGTTCGCACGTTCCAGTTCAACGCGTCTCGACAGATGGACCTTTACCGAGGTGCCCCTGGCAGGAGGCACAGAGAGTTCGGGGGTCTTCTCGCTCGGCTACCGCGATCGTGAGCACGGAGTTGCGGTGGGCGGTGATTATCAGAAACCTGCGGACAGAGCGGGCACTGCGGCACTGACGAGCGACGGCGGACAAACCTGGATTGCGGCGACGGAACTACCCTCTGGATTTCGTTCGGCCGTTGCATGGGACGAACCTCGCAAAGCCTGGATTACGGTAGGAGCGAACGGCGCGGATGTTTCCTTCGACGATGGTAAGACGTGGCAGAAGTTTGATGGCGAGAACAACTGGAATGCTCTGAGCCTGCCATGGGTTGTGGGGCCGAAGGGGAAGATTGGGAAACTAAGTGAGAAGGCCGTCAAACCAAAGTGACGATTGCACTCGCGTTGCGGTAAGCGCTCACGCAACCTTAGCTTGAGGGGAATAACGATGTCGCCCGCCAAGTTCGGGGTTGGATCGTGGTCGTTCTGGTTGCCCCTCACGCGATTATCATCATGGGCCACTGGGGACGAAGACGTCGATCGGAGCGTGGCAGCGATTTTGCGCGCGTCAAGTGATTCGTCCTTCAAGCCATAACGAGCTGATCTGGGCCACCATCACGATCACGCACCTTGACCGCATAGTTCCGTCCGTTCGAAACTGTCTATTCGGGGCGGCGACTGGAACCGGTTCTGCCGGCGCATTAGATAAAGTCCTGGAAATCGATCGTAAGTAGCGCCCAATGATCGACTGAACGGTCGACGGCCCCGGCACGACCGATAGAGAGAATATCGGAGAGAGCAACAATCACCATGAAGAATAGGATCCTTATCGTTGTGATGATGTCGGTTAGCGCGGCAGGCGTGATTCAGGCGGAATCTGCGGCTTCCTGCGCGAAACTCGCCGATCTCCGATTGGATGGCGTCGAGATCACAAAGGCAGCCTGGATTCCGGATGGCACCACGATTCCGCCGGCGTATCCCGGCGCCCCAAGCGTGGGCCCGTTGCCGGCCCATTGCCGCGTCGATGGCGTCATCAATCGGCGCAAGGGAGCCGGCAGTGAGGAGTTTGGAATCCATTTCGCAGTGGCCCTACCCGAAAAGGAAGCCTGGAATGGCGACTTCATGATGCCGGGCGGCGGCGGCGCCAACGGCTTTGTCGGCTACCCGGTGGGCGCATCGTACACCGGCGACAAGCCCGCCTTGGTCCGCGGCTTCGCGGTGGCCAGCACCGATACGGGTCACAAGTCCAAAGCGGGTGCGTTCGATTTCTCGTTCATGCGCGATCAGCAGGCTTACCTCGATTTCGCGTTCCTTGCCAACCCGGAGGTGGCAGGCGTGGCGAAGTGGATTATCGCGCAGTACTACGCTAAGCCCGCGGCGTACTCCTACTTCGTCGGCTGCTCGACCGGCGGCCGCGAAGGGATGATCCTGTCGCAGCGTTATCCCACGGTCTTTAACGGCATCGTCTCCGGGGATCCGGCAATGCGCACAGGCCTGTCGAATCTCGCCATCAGCAAGTGGATCCCGGTGGCGTACAATCAGGCGGCGCCCAAGGACGCCTCGGGAAAGCCCCTCATCGACAAGCTGCTCACCGATGGCGATCGCAAACTCTTCATGGACGCTCTGATGAGTCAATGCGATGCGAAGGACGGTGTGGCCGTTGGCATGATATCCGATCCGCTGGGCTGCCATTTCGATCCAATGGTGCTGGCATGCAAGAGCGGCCGGAGCGACGGCTGCATTGCACCCGAAAAGACTGCCGCGATCAAGAAGGCCTTTGCCGGACCCAAGAACTCCTACGGAACCCAGGTGTACCCAGGGTTTCTGTACGATGCAGGCATCGCGGAGACGGGTCCGGTCCCCGGGTTGCTTGCCCTCGGCGCCAGCGGTCTTTTTGGTGCTTATACGACCGCCCTGCAGATCGACGTCGACAAAGAGGCCATGCATGCCTCCGATCCGCTGGTCGAGCCCGCGTCGACCAATCTGTCCACCTTTGCTGCAAACGGCGGCAAGCTCCTCTTCTTCCATGGAGACAGCGACCCCTGGTTCTCGCCACTGGATACGCTCGAGTACTACCGGTCACTTGCCGGAGGCAACGGCGGAGCGGACAAGGTTGCCGAATGGAGCCGGATGTTTCTGGTTCCCGGGATGGGCCACTGCGGCGGCGGGCCAGCGCTCGACCGGTTCGACATGCTGAGCGCGGTGGTGAACTGGACGGAGAAAGGCGTTGCCCCGGAATCGGTCATCGCTACGGGAAAGGCGTTTCCTGGCCGGAGTCGGCCATTGTGCGCGTATCCCAAACACGCCCAGTATACGGGGCACGGCGATCCAAACGACGCTACTAACTTCAAGTGCCAATAGGGGAACTGTTGGGGATCGTTCCGTTTGGCTCGCTGCACCTGGTCTCCATGAAGCCCAAATCCTTCTCAGGATGAACAATCAAGTTGAAGCTGTCGACCCGCGGGAGCCTTCAGCTCTCCAGATCGCAGGAGCTGTAAACAAGGAATCCAAGGTGAAGCGTCAAGAGCATTGAGCGAAATTGCCTCGCATGCGGGCCAAAGCCCTCGACCTTCTGCCTACCCGCGGTTTGCTCTTCCTCGATACGCCGGCAAGAATACTTCTGCTACGAAAGTCTCTAGAGTAGTCGGTGTCGTGTTCACGGGAGAGCGCGGTTCGAGCATCTTCATGTGACCCGAATTGAGCGCTCCAGCCATCTCCAGTAAGAGGTCTGCCATGTTGGGTGACATCCCCATCTGCATCAATACGGGCTTCAACTGCGCCGCGGGCACCTGCTTATAGGTAAGGTCCTCCTTGCCAATCGACGCACCCACGACCTTCGCAGTTTCCACGTATGTGACGTCGCGGAGCCCTTGTAGTTCGTGCGTGCTTGTTCGGATGAAATCCAGTTTCAATAAGGCTTCGGCCGCATAGGCGCCGATATCGCGCGTTGCGATCATTGGCAAGGGCAAGACCTCCGTGACTGGGCCGGCCATAATTCCCATGGACTCAATCACACCGGTCTGGGGCAGGAGGTTCTCCATGAAGTAGCCGGCACGCAGGAAGAGGGCATTTAATCCTGGAATTCCTTCGAGTTTCTTTTCAAGACTGTGCAAGCCGGCCACGGGACCGGTTCCATGCGATTTGTCCGCGCCAACGCTGCTCAGAACGACGGCATACTTTACCCCGTTTTCCCCAATAGCGGAGCGTAGGGCATCGCTCACACTCTCCATATATGCGCGAACGTCCGGGGCGCCAATATTGGGAGGGATCATTGCGTACACGGCCTTTGCGCCGGCAAACGCGTTCGTGAGAGCAGCCCCATCCGTCGCATCAGCGACGAATGATTCCGCACCCTTCTCGGTGAATTTCTCCAGCCGCTTCGGGTCGCGCCCCACAACACGCACCTTCTGTCCCGCTTCGAGCAATCTCTCCGCGACCACGCTTCCAGTGTTGCCTGTCGCTCCAGTAATCACGTACATGGCTTACTCCTCTCTCTACGGCAAACTCTTCCGGGCATATTGATGCCTTTCTGGCTTCCGGGGATTCGGTTTTGGCTGTCTCGCCGGCATCTGATGGAATTGGCCCACTTGCAAACGCAGGTGGCGCTCGCCGACATCCCTCACCCCGATCTCACGCGCCACCGCCGCAGCATGGTGCGCAGCCGGCGATAGTCCATGGCGCGAACGTGGCCATCCCGGTCATCATTCGTTTCGCTGCTCGGGTTGATCCCCATATTCCGGCTATAATGCCTTTCTTGTGAGCCGCCTCGATGTCCGCTGCTGTCGTCGGAACATAAAGACCTTTGGATAACGACCGATGATGTGCAGCCAGAATGGTGGTAGTTCAACAAAGGCATCCGTGACAGCGCGCACTCCAGCGCGTCAAAAATGCAAGGCGACTGCCGTCTTCAGGAACGGGGTTTGCGTTTACAATCAAAAGATATGACTTCGCAGTTCGTTTCGGCCGCCGATCTTCCGGAATTGCGCACCAGCTCCTGGAAGAACTACGTGGCGTTGGTATCGGGAATTCTACTAGGGCTCATCTTCCTGGTTGCCGGCGCGTGGAAAGTGCTGGATCCGTTCAAGACAGGTGAACTATTGGAACAGGCCAGGGTGCCTGCCGGGTTCGGGGTTCTGGGCGCCGCATCCCTGGGAACACTGGAGTTGCTGGCCGCCTTCTTCCTGTTCACGCCGAGATTTCGGCGTTGGGGTGGACTGCTGGGTGGCGGACTCATGCTGTTCTTCATCGGCTGGGTGGGTTATTACTACCAAAACCTCGTGGGACAGGAATGTAGTTGCTTCCCGCTGATCAAGCGCGCCATCGGTCCCGGCTTCTTCGTTGGCGATGGAGCTATGCTGCTGCTCGCAGTCCTCGCTTTCTTCTGGTCGCCGGTGGCGAAAGCGAGCGCGCGAGTTCCCCTGATTGCGTTTGCGGCCCTAGCTGTCGCCGCGACGGCAAGCTATGCGGTGGGTGCTTCGCTTCATACCGGACTTGAGGCGCCAAGCCCGATCGTCGTGGATGGGAAGCCGCAGTCGATCCGCGACGGCCAGGTTTTTCTCTTCTTCTACGATCCGGTCTGCATGCATTGCAACGCGGCAGCGAAGTTCATGTCGGGCTTCAATTGGGGTGACACCAAGGTCATTGCGATTCCCACCACCATGCC
>JBAUOG010000398.1:0-10011 GCA_049579625.1 Bryobacteraceae bacterium | reverse complement strand
GTCTAAGGGTTGTCCAAACCGTTAACGAAGCGGAAAAATTTGTTAGTCTTGTCCTGGGTTCGGGTCGAGGAGGCCAAGGTGGAGCCCTTGCCTGCAGATGTAACTTCTTTGCTCAACAAGTTGGCAGCCGGTGATCAAGCGGTAGCTGCCGAGCTTGTCCCGCTCGTTTACGAGGAGCTTCGCCGGTTGGCAGCTTTTCGTCTCCGCCAAGAGCGCCCCAATCACACACTGCAAGCCACCGCCTTGGTTCACGAGGCCTACATGAAGCTTGCAGCGCAGAAAAAGACAAAATGGCAAAACCGGGCGCAGTTTTTTGGAGTAGCGGCGCAAGTCATGCGTCGAATCCTGGTCGATTACGCGCGCGGACAACAGAGAATCAAGCGGGGAGGCAAGCAGCAGAAACTGTCATTGGATGAGGTCTTGCTGGTTTCGGGGGAGCGCAGCGAGGAAGTGCTGAGCGTGCATGAATCTCTTTCACGGTTGGAGAGCCTTGATGCGCGGCAAGCGCGAATTGTCGAACTGCGCTACTTCGGCGGCTTGACGGTTGAAGAAATTGCCGAGGTCGTTGGTATTTCCGCCAAGACGGTGATGCGCGAACTGAAGGTTGCGAAGGCCTGGCTCTATGGAGACCTGAAAGATCGCCGTGCGGACGTCCAACCAACGGATGACGTGTAGGGGGCTGCCTGAGGCCTGCCGTGCCAGCGATCTTCAAGGCCGGCTCTAACCCTTCGCAGAACCCCCTGTCTTTCTTTCGCGTGAATGTCGCGTTAACCAATTAGGAGGTTTCTTCCCGGCGCACAATATGCAGATGTCACCGGAAAACTGGAGCAGGATAAAGGAGCTGTTTGACGCCGCTCTGGAGTTGGACTGTCCACAGCGGGTGTCGTTTCTTGTCGAAAACTGTCACGAGGAGAGTCTGCGACAGCAGGTTGAACAGCTGCTCCTCAACTACGAAGAAGCCGGCAGCTTTCTCGACGATCCGGCTTTGAACCCAAGAATCCCGGTACCAAACGGGCCGCCAGAGAGACAGCTGGAAGGAGCGCCCGATCCGTACCCGGCACTGGGGGAGCTTCTGGCTACGATCACCAGTGCGGAGGCTGACGATCCTATGGTCGGGCGCCAACTCGGAGCCTATAAGCTCGTGCGACGCATTGGACAAGGTGGCATGGCCGCCGTTTTTCTCGCCTCGCGCGCCGACGACGAATATCGCCATCAGGTGGCGGTCAAGCTTGTTCAACCGGGACTGGACGGTAGTGACGTCTTGAGCCGTTTCCGCAATGAACGGCAGACCCTGGCTGGCTTGGACCATCCCAACATCGTCAAGCTGCTTGATGGCGGCACGACGCCCGAAGGATTGCCCTTTCTGGTAATGGACTATGTGGAAGGGAGCCCGATCGATGAGTATTGTGACCGTCACAAGCTGTCCGTCGATGAGCGCCTAAATCTCTTCGGCAAGGTGTGCGCGGCGGTGCATTACGCGCACCAGAAATTGGTAATTCATCGCGACCTGAAACCGAGCAACATTCTAGTGGTCGCTAATGGCACGCCTAAGCTGCTGGATTTCGGAATCGCAAAGGTCCTTAATCCCGAACCCACCGCCCAAGACTTGCTGGTCACTCAAACCGGCACACGGTGTATGACTCCGGCCTACGCCAGCCCCGAGCAGATGCGCGGCACATTGGTTACGCCGGCCACTGATATTTACTCCCTTGGCGTAGTGCTTTACGAGTTGTTGACCGGGCATCGACCCTACCGGCTGACGCAACTGACCCCGGGGGAAATGGAGCGGGCGATTTGCGAGCAAGAGCCCGAAACCCCAAGCATTGCGGTGAGCTGGGTGGAGAGCGTTACCTCTTCCGATGGCAGGCCCATTACCAAGACTCCCGAGTTGGTAAGCCAGACACGGGAAGGACAGCCGGACAAATTGCGACGCAGGTTGCGAGGGGATCTGGACAGCAACGTGCTGAAGGCTCTGGAAAAGGAACCGAAGCGGCGGTACGGCTCGGTGGAGGAATTGGCACGGGACATCGACCAGCATTTGAAGCATCTGCCGGTAACGGCACGTCCGAGCACGCTCGGTTACCGGGTTTCGAAGTTCATACAGCGACACAAGATCGAGGTCAGCGCAGCGTTGATCTTGGCACTCGTGCTGGTAGCCGCAGCCCTCGGCGTAATTGCCCCCGCGACTGTATTCATTTCCTCGCCCCGCACGAAGAAACTTTCTCCCTCGGTCAAAGTCGTTACCCTGACGAGCAACGTCGGCGATGAGGTCTCGCCTTCGTTTTCGCCCGACGGAAATCAAATTACCTATTCATGGAATGGAGAAAAACAGGACATCAGCCATGTTTACGTGAAGCTGATTAGCCCTGGTCCGCCTCGGAAACTTACAAACAACGCAGCACATGACTTTTGGCCGGCCTGGTCACCGGATGGACAGACGATCGCGTTCATGCGCGATTTCGGATCCGGAACCTACGGCATTTATTTGATTCCCGCCCTTGGAGGGCAGGAAACGAAGTTGTGGGACGTATTTCTTCCAGAAAGTCTGTTTCTGCGTGGTCCCTTCCTGGCTTGGCTGCCTGATAGCAAGTGGCTCGTCTACACGAATAGAGATGCGCCGGATCACACAACGCGTCTGTTTATGCTTAATGTGGACACCCGGGAGTCTCGTCGGGTGACGGCTCCGCCGGAGGGCACGATTGGCGACAGCAAACCCGCGGTGTCGCCTGATGGTTCTCGATTGGTCTTCTCACGGCTGACAGGATTGGGTCCCGAGGACTTGTTCATCCTGAAACTAGACCCGAATGATTCGTCTGGCAGCGAGCCCCAGCGAATCAGCTTTTTCAATTCGGACGTGGCTGGAGTGGCGTGGACACCAGGAGGAAGGAATCTTGTTTTTTCCCGCGAGCAGGAACTGTGGAAACTTGCGTTTTCAAAATCTGGCAGCGTAGCAAGCGAGCCGCAAAAGATTGAATGGTTCGGAAGTGGAGGCACGTCGCCGGCGATCGCCCGGCTCGGAAACCGAGTTGCCTACGTTAAGGGGTACGGAGGTCCGCTAAATATCTGGCAATTGGGCCTCGACCAAGCCCGTGAGAAAGGCGACAAGAGGAAAGCGGCAAACGAAGCGATTGACTTGATTCCCTCGACGAGTTCAGAATTTGCGCCACAGTACTCCCCGGACGGAAAAAGGATCGCGTTTGAGTCCGATCGCACAGGAAGTCTGGAGATCTGGACTTGTCAAAGCGACGGATCCAATTGCTTGATGCTTACGTCTTTCGGCAAGCAAGCGACCGGCGTGCCGCACTGGTCGCCCGACGGCCGACAAATCGTTTTCTACTCGCGCCCGGATGGTAATGCGCAAATCTACATAATCAACTCTGATAGCAGCGGACTTCGCAGACTCACGAATGACAAGTGGGAAAATTTTTATCCGGTGTGGTCCAGAGACGGCCGTTGGATCTATTTCGCTTCGAACCGCACAGGCACGGATCAAGTCTGGAAAGAACTCGCGGGTGGCGGCGAACCAGTGCAAGTGACGATGAACGGAGGCTTCGCATCCGCTGAATCAGTTGACGGTAGATACGTCTATTACACACGTTCCAAAGACGCCCTTGCGAGCCTGTGGAAGTTGCCTGTGGATGGCGGAGAAGAAAGCAAGATTGTTGACGGCGTTGTAATCACCAATTTTTCTCTTACCGCACGCGGACTGTATTACATGTCGCAGCCCGACCCTCGCTCCGGTACGAAGCTCGTGCAGTTCTTGGGCTTTGGAAACCAACATCCGCGCGTAGTGGCGACCATTAAACAGAATGTTTATGCCGGGTTCAGCCTCTCGCCCGACGAGCGCTGGTTGCTCTACGCGCCAAGCGGACGCGGAGGAAGCAACATAATGCTCGTGGAGAATTCTGATTTGGAGGGCGGGACTCAGTGAATCGGGATCAATTGCCCCAAACGTGCCGCCCTTCCGTCGCCACCACAACCTCCTCGACGAGGCCGGCCGGATCCTCCTTGTACGAGTGCGCTCTGCATTCTTGCGCCTCCCCCAGCGTTTTCCTGGATCGGCCCGCGATCTTCGGGCGTAAGGCAGCAAGACCAGCAACGGAGCTGACGCCGTTCCGGTCGAGGATCTCGATACTTGAGGGTGGGTCAAAGGACATCAACGAAGGGTTTTGCCAAGGACACTCAGAACTGGAGCTGACTTTGGTCAAGCCGCGCCACCCACTCAAACCGACCGCCAAGTAGTGCGGAATGTTTGCCGTAGGCAACCCGAGATAATCTTCCGTGGCGACGAAGATAACCCTCGAAAGGCGGGAGGATCGGGCTAGACAAGAGGTACCAGGCATGCTATTCGGAACTGTGGCCAGCGTACAGTTATGCCTCAAGATGTAAGCACCTGTCGGGGGCGTTACAACGACTATAATCGAGGGTATCGTTACCTGGAACATTTGGAGCCGGCATGCCGATTCAAAGAAGGGCAGTTAGTCCCGGAGAATAGTGTTGACCAATGCCCAGGAGCACAATCACCTTCGACACCGTGCGGGATATCGCACTCACGCTGCCCGGAGTGGAGGAGAGCACGGCGTACGGATTTCCGGCGCTGAAGGTCGATGGAAAACTCCTGGCGTGTGTCCCGGCTAATCGCTATGCAGAACCCGCGTCGTTCGTCGTTCGCGTGGATTTCGATGACCGCGCCGAGCTGCTCGAGGCGGACCCCGCTGTTTACTACGTGACAGACCACTACGTCGGATACAGCGCCGTGCTGGTTCGCTTGTCTCGCGTGAATCCCGATGCACTGCGAGACTTGCTCGGTATGGCCTATAAGTTTGTGACCCGCAAAGCCGCGCGCCGTTCACCAGCGCGGAAGCGCCGCTGACGGAATCGCACTCTTTCTTTCCAGCCTTGCTGGAAGACGCCAACGCATCCTGCGTCGCGCGCCTGGTTAGTTCGCATCACCGAGCATGGATGAGGGCCGACTGACACCGATGGAAGTGATTCGGGCACGCCAGCGGGGGTTGGGGGTGGCTACCGATCACCAGATAACGTCCCGGTTGCAGCGCTACACCGGGAAAGTCGCGCCCGCGATTGCTGGGCGCTTATGCGGTTTAGCCTTTTTCCGTCAAACTTGACCATGTTCGAAGTTCAGTTCGGGAGGGTAGAGCAGTGACACCGCTTTACAATCTGAGATGAGCGTCGGGCCGAAGATGAAGATATTCGCAGTGATCCGTACGCGTGGCCCAGTCCGGCAGCCCTCGCTCTCACTCGAAGTCCAGCAAGAGTGGCCTGCCCACGCCCGGTTTATGAACGACCTTGAGGTAAGAGGAGCAGTCATTCTCGGCGGGCCCTTAGATGGGACGCCGGGCGTCCTCCTTGTGATGCGGGCGGACAGCGCTGATGAGGCCGCCCAGCACCTTCAGGGGGATCCCTGGACCGCTCTCAATCTGCTTGTGGTCGAGAAATGCCTTGGACGATCCGGCTCGGTGCCCTGCCAGGTACCCGCGAGCCGCCATAAACCAGCAAAAACGGTCGCGCGTGCTAAGGCTCCGCGACGATCCAACGATTCAGTTAAGTGGTGCCCCGCGGGGGTCTTATTCGGTAACAGCGGCGTGTCTGTACTTCGACCCCCTTGACTTACCGCGGTCCATCGCCTAGGTCGGCGAGATCCTTTACAATATGCGGAGGGGAAACCGTATCTTGATTGTCAGGGCGATGACGGTGGTCCCACCGCCACACCAGCGACTATGCGGTGGGCGGCTCTCGCGCTCGCCTGCGGATGCGGCTACTACGACCAGTCCCATTTCATCAACGAGTTCAGGTCTTTCTCCGGACTGAGTCCCCTCGAATTCCTGCGGCGGACTCGCAACGAGTAGACAGCCACCGTCAATGGCGGTCAAATTTCTCCAATACTCGTCGCCGTTCGCGTGGGATAAACGACGTATCGGAACATTTGCGAACTGCAAAGGAAACCCAATGGCAATCCCTACTAAAGCCGAGATCGAGGATAAACTTCGTGGCGAAGATCTCGACACATGGCTCGATTTGTGGCGCGCGGAGCAGGGTCCCGCCAAGCCAGGCGCGCTAAAGCTCATCACCGCAGCGATTCCATTTCCGATTGACCAGAGCCTTCGGGTTTTGGATCTGGGCTGCGGGACAGGCGACGCAGGCCGCGCCATTCACTCGCGATTTGCCCGCGCGCAGATCGAGTTCGTGGATCGGAATGAGTTTTTTGTCTCTCTGTGCGGCGCGGTCAATCGCCGCGATGGTATAGACGGGAGCACGTGGGTGCATGATCTGTCGAGACCAAGCTGGTGGCGCGATTTGACGAGCGACTATGATGTCGTGGTGGCCGTCAACACCGTACACTGGTTCAGCTTGGCACAGGCCGCAATACTTTTCGGCGACATCTTTCAGTTGCTACGCGCAGGTGGCGTTTTTCTGCTTATGGAACCAGTGGGGGCGGAGCCGCCGTTTGCCCCCGGGTTCAACGCATGGCAAAAGGAACAGCCCAGCCAGCACAGGTATGAAGACTGGCGACGCTTCTGGTCGCACGTGAATGCTCTATTGGGCTACGATTATGGCTTCCTCGGGGACCCGCCTGACGATCAAAATCACATCGGTGACAGGCTGTCTGTGATGCAGTGGGTTGGTCTGCTCACAGATGCTGGCTTTAAGTCTGTCGATGTCCTATTGAGAGACGCCGAAAAGGTGGCCCTAGCAAGTGTCAAACCTTGATCACCAGCCCGTGACGAGCAACTTCGAATCATTTGGCCAAGCCTGAGTACTCTCCCTGGTATCTTAATGGCAGTTCACCGGTTTTCCGAGATGACCCCGTGTACGGAAGTTGGCGACCCGCAGGACAGAACCCGAATAGGGGCGCAGTGTTGACTAATCGTGTCAGCTCCGACTAATCCGCCAGCTGGAACTCCCGTTTCGAAGCGCTGTTCGCGCTCCGGGTCACTGCGTGCTGAGGCGGGGCAATGGACTGCTGCCCCGTGCCCCACACCCCTATCCTCGCCACGACCATTCCGCCGCCGCTTCGCTCCGGACAGGTTTCGCTTGACGAAGCCGAACACTTCTTGGACAATCGAGACCAGCGTCGCTACGCTCCGATGGTGTTCGGGTTGATCCCGGAATGCCGTTCGGATTCCCTCCGGAATGAGCTTCATTTTCGCCGGAATCCCCATGTAGCCCTGCCACTCCACCAGAGGACTACCACATCGGCCATTGTTTTACCAAGTCAGTTAGTGCCCTACTTTGGGATCCTAAATCTAGCCGATACAAGGATTTGGAACGATTCCGCCCGTTATGTCCGGTTGTGACCGGTGATCTGTTACGAAGTGGCAGAGAGGATTCCAGACGACAACGCCGTTATCATTCCTAATGCCCTGGAACTATCGCCAGACGCTGGCGCGGACCGTGCCCCTCGCAGATTCGGCATAGCGTTACGATGAATGCTGCATGGCCGAAAAGGACACTCTTCGGCCATGCTGGAGGATGGCTTCGAAATGGCCGCCAAACGGGTATCCGAGAAGACAACATCTCCGAAGGTTTCCGGCCGAGCACGGAAACCGCCGAAAATGTAATCCAATGCCCAAACCTAAGGCTGCATTTTGGAAAAACCGTAGTAGGGCGCGAACGTGCTGATTCCTCGCGCCCATTTTGATCGGCGTGCCTCTGTTCGTGGCTCTTGCGCAGCAAACGCAACAGGCGCCACCGTCGCCCAAGATATCCGTCGAAGTGAAACTGGTGCTTATTTCCGCCACTGTGCGCGACAAGCAGGGACAAATTGTGCCGACGTTCAACAGAGACGATTTCGTGCTTTACATAGACGGGCACCTCCAGGCGATCAACAATTTCATGCGTCAGAGCGACCTCCCCTTGACGCTGGGATTGCTTGTGCAAACAAGCCTGGGTCCGCACCAGCAATACGCGCTCCACAATGCAAGCGACGCGAGCTATGCGTTCCTGGACCACATGCTGCGGGAAGATAAAGACAAGGCGTTCGTAGTTAGTTTTGACCGGAAGGTCGAACTCTTGCAGGGTTTACCCTCTTCTCTCCCGAAGCTCCATGCCGCCCTCCAGCTAATGCAATCGACCGACTTCAGCAGTGAACGGCGCGTCGGCGGGACGCTGCTTTACGATGCCGTCTGTCTCGCATCGAACGAACTGATGAAGAATCAGCACGGACGAAAAGCACTCTTCATCTTGTCGGACGGGATAGATCGCGGTAGCAAGGAAACGCTGGAAGATGCAGTCGAGGCGGCGCTGCGAGCCGATACTTCCGTGTATTCGATCCTGGTGACCGAGAACTGGCCAGGTCCGAGCGGCAAAAAGGTACTTGAGAGAATCTCGACCGAGACGGGCGGACGCATGTTTAAAATCGTCCATGGGTTAACGGTGGCTCAGATATATGCGCAGGCGGAAGAGGAATTGAGGAACGAATACGTACTAGGCTATACACCGACTCCGGGTACGGGCGAGGGTTATCACAGAATCCGGCTCACGACGAAGCAAAAAGGCCTGACCATTCAGGCGCGGGACGGGTATTACTCAGATCAGTAACACCCATGAAGAAGTCGGCGAGACGCCCCCGATGACTGGCATTCCGCTGATCCAGGTCGACTAAAGCTGATGCTGCCGACTTCGTTAGCGCCAAACGAGCGTATAGGGCGGCGGCACATTTTCCCTGAGAGTCCTTGAGACATTCTGGGACTACTTTGCATCCTAAATCTAGCCCGTACAAGGCTTTGCAAGGACTAATCCTGAAAAGTCCCCTTGTGACCGGTGATCTGCCAAGGAATGGCAGGGAGGATTCCAGACGACAACGCCGTTTGTCGGGATCTATCCGACGAAACCTCGGGTGGCGATTCTTTGGACGACCTGAAAGCGAATGGCTACCTCTCCGGTTGATCGGGGCCGCCCACCTCGGAATCTAGCGACCAGGCCGGCTCGCGAACGCCTTCAACACTTAAGTATCCTATTTACATGGAGATGATCAACTGAGTAATACCCGACGTGCCTTGGTTCTAGCGGGTGGCGGATACGCTGCGAGCGCATGGGAGATCGGCCTCATTACGGGCATGGCTGACGCGGGTCTCGACGTTCGAAACGCTGACCTTTTCGTAGGAACCTCCTCGGGCTCCAGGGTCGCGCTCCATCTTGCGAGCGGAGTAGCGCACGAAGAAGTATTTCAAAGACGCCTTCGCCCAGATCCTCCGTCTGCCGGGCGGCCTGCTGCGGTTGACTGGGTAGAACTTCGCGACGGCCTAGCTCGTGCGAAGCAGGCTGGGGGCGGTCCAACTGAAATTCTCCGGAGATACGGATCGCTGGCGCTGGCCGCCGCTTTGGGAAGGAATGGTTCAACCCGACGAGAAATCGTCGCGGCGCAGCTTCCCATGGAGACTTGGCCGGAACAAAAGGTGCTGATTGTCACCGTCAATGCGGACACTGGAGAGCGACGCGCCTTCGGTCGCAACTGTGGCATCGATCTGGTGGACGCGGTAATTGCCAGCACCGCTTCCTTCGGCTGGCCGCCCACCCTGTTTCAAGGCCAGCATTACATTGATGGCGGGTTCTATTCCTCTGACAACGCGGATCTGGCGAATGGCTTCGATCGAGTAATGATCCTCGCGCACCAACCGGGTCCTTTGGGCGTTCCTTCCATGAGTTTGGTCAAGCTTGACGCCGCAGTAAATACGCTACGGAGCGGCGGAGCACAAGTAGAAGTCATAAATCCCGATGAAGATACCCTCGCGGCGCTCGCCTCGGCTGGTGGCGTCATGAACCCGGCAATTTCTGCACCAGCCGCAAGGGCAGGGCGCTTACAAGGCGGACGTATCGTAAGCGAACGTATCTCGTCGTTTTGGAGGTAGAGAGCGCCAGGCTGTTCGGTGACCGCTCCAGAAACTTCCCGGAAAGTTGGCCGGGAGGGTCGATCACTCGCGCGGCGTTTACCAATATGTCGGCTTCGGGCGTGTCACGCAACTCGGAGAGTGAATCGCGCTTCCAAATACC
>JBAUOG010000397.1:0-2433 GCA_049579625.1 Bryobacteraceae bacterium | reverse complement strand
AGATTTGTCGGTGGATGGGCGCGCAAGGAATGGACCCAGACGCACCTGGAGCCGTAAGCCCCTGCCGTTTTCTTCCGAAAATTGTGGGGTGGGTTGGAAACCTGCGGCGGGGTTGTTTACTAGCCTGCCCGGGACATGGCAAGCCCCCGGTTGGGTCGTTTGCATTTTCTTTAGCCGGGGTCAACGGATCCCGGTCATCCAGCTTTCGTTCAACAGTTCGAGGCTCTAGCTCGTAATTGTGCGGGTTGCCGCGTCCCAATACACCGGCTTCTTGCGGAAATACGATTCGTTGGCCATGTGGCACGCGATGGCAGCGTGGTTGCCGAACACCGCATCCTCGGTTACCGGCTTGCGCGACTTCACTGCCTGGAAGAAGTTCCACAGGTGCGGCCTGACGTCGTCCCAGTCGTCGCCCTTGTAGATCGTGGTTTCCGACAGTGGTTCGTGCCCCGGCACGATATAGTGCTCGGCATTCCATTGCTTTACGTATTCGTCGCGCATCTTCTGCGGGAAGCTCGACGTGTAATAGCTGGGCGCCGTATCCACCCCTAGTTGGGGCGAGTACCGGATGTCAAACTCAGACGTATCGAGAATCCCCTTCGGGCCCATGTAGCGAGCGAGTTCGGGGGACTCCGTGCCCAGGCCGAGCCGCACGTAGACAGGCACTCCGTGGTAATCGAACAGGACGGTGTGAAGATCGGGCATATTGCGGCCGTCCTTCCAGCGGAAGATTCCACCCAACGCTTGGGCCGACCGCGGAGGTTCGTTCCAGCCAAGCGTTACCTGCATTCCGCTCAGTAGGTGAACCATCAGATCACCGCCCACGCCTGTACCGTATTCTTTCCAGCAGCGCCATCGCGCGAAGTGGTATTTGTTGAACGGGATCTTTGGCGCGTCGTTAAGCCAGGTATCCCAATCCAGGTTCTGCGGAGACAGGTCGAACGGCGGCGGATACTCCCAGGCCCCGGTCGGGTCGTTCCGGCCCAGGCTGAGTTCCACCATCTCCACATCGCCGATGGCTCCGCCCTTGTACAGTTCCGCAGCCTTGTGGCAAAGCACGGAACTGACCCGTTGCGATCCAATTTGCACAATCCGGTTGTTCTTCTTGGCCGCCTCTACCATCAGGAAACCTTGCTCGGCGGTGTGCGACATCGGCTTCTCACAGTAGATGTCTTTGCCCGCGTTGCACGCGTCCACCACCACTCGCATATGCCAGTGATCGGGCACCGCGGCAACAATGCAGTCGATGTCTTTGCGATCGAGTAATTCCTGGTAATGGCGAGTCGTCGGAAGGTTGGGGTTGCCGGTAATCTCTTTAGCCAGCGTGTGGCGTCCGTCGTACAGGTCGGCTGCGCCCACGCACTCAATTCCCGGCAGCGAAATGGCATTCGGCAGCAGGCCTGAGCCCTGCATGCCAATTCCGATCTGGCCGAACCGAATGCGATCGCTCGGCGCTACAGACTGGCCTGCATCAGGCGTGGCCGCATCCAGCCGGATCGTTCTGGCCGCTAGCAGACTGCCCGCGGCAGCAGCGCCTGTCCGAAAGAGTTCGCGGCGCGAAGGGTCGTTTTTCACAAAGGTCTCCTCTTTACTTCTTCAGCGGCTTGATCGCGACTTCTTTGAAGAACACGATGTCGTTGTCGCTATGATTCTGCAGCCCAAACCAGCCGAGATTCGGTCGCAGGCCGCGTTGCGGCTCAAAGCTGAACTTCTTTTCCGGTACCGGATCGCCTTCCTTGTAGTCCGTCACCTTCACGCCATTCAGCACCACAATCGTGCGCGGCCCGTCCAGCGTGATCTCCATTGTGTTTAGTTCCGGACCAGGTTTCCAGGCTGTGGCGAGAGGTTTCGTGAGCGAATAAAGCATGCCCGTGGAATGCGTGTCGTCTTCCGACGGCGTGCTGCGCTCCGGGTGATTGTCGATCTGCACCTCATAGCCGTAGTTCACCGGCATCCACTCTTCTCGAGGCTCAAGGGGAATGCGCACAAACACGCCCGAGTTATCATTCTCGTCGCGCATTTTGAACACGACGCGCACCACGCAATTGGCGATCGGTCCGCCTGTCCAATACAGCAAGCCCATGCCGCCGTGCGTGTGGATCAGCCCGTCTTCAACAGTCATGTGACCGGGGCCCACGTGCTTCCAGCCAGTCAGGTCCTTGCTATCAAAAACTTGCTGCCATTTATTCGGATCGCCTTTGCAAGCGTTCTGCGCGCCCGCGGCAAACGAAAGCGTGGCCAACCACCCCGCCAGACAAATGCCTATCAAGAACTTTCCCATCTCGATGTCCCTCCCTCAGAGATCAGCCCACCAGTTCCACAGCTAGGCGCCATCGGATGGCCGCTTCAATGCCAAAGGTCCAGAACGGATGGAAACCTGAAGCGACGTCCGTGGTCGCGCTTATGCTCGGGAGTTTTAAGCCCGCTTCGATA
>JBAUOG010000396.1:0-13291 GCA_049579625.1 Bryobacteraceae bacterium | reverse complement strand
TCGCGCAGGCCACGGCCAACGGTGGCACCATCTTCCTGTACGGCATGCTCTCTGGCAAGCCCACGCCCTTCCCCTTGGCTGCCTTTGGGCGCACGATCGGCATGTTCGGCTACAGCTTCGGCGAGCTGCGAGGCACCCCGGAGTGGGAGACCATGAAGAAGTACATCTACGATCGCCTGGCAGATGGATCCTTTAAGCCGAAGATCGCCCGGACCTTCCCCTTCGATCAAACCGTGGAAGCCTACACGTACCTTGAAAGCAACGAGCAGATAGGCAAGGTCGTCATCACCCTGTAGATCTTGGCTTGGGGCTCTTCCGCCAATGGAGGTCGAACAAGTGATGTCATTCATCCTGATAGACTAAATCGAGTTTCCATTACGCCTGCCGCCGGTGATTCTGGATGATCGATGAAGGCTAACCAAAGAGCCCGCAGCAACACCGCGTCGCTGACCCAGCAGCTGCTCGAATCGTATGAGAGCGTCGGTGGGATCAATCACGTTGACGGTAAGAATCTCCCGTCGAAACGCGCGGTGGCCGACATCACGCTCGACCTTCTTCGTCTGCTGTTTCCAGGCTTCTTCGATGAAAGCCCAATCCATTCGTCGGAGATCAAGCTCGAGACGACACGGTTGCTGGAGAGCGTGCTGGGGCGCCTTGAGATTGAGGTTGGAAAGAGCCTGCAGTATTCAGCCCCCAATGGGCACGGCAAAGCTGACTTGCCTTCATTTGCGCGAACCCTCACCCTACGATTACTTGGGAGCCTTCCCACCATCAGGGAATTGCTCCAAACCGACGCAGAGGCGGCTTACAATGGCGATCCGGCAGCGCTCAGCGAAGAAGAAGTGATTGTCGCCTATCCGTTCATGGAAGCAATCGCGGTCCAACGGCTCGCCCATGAGCTCTACCGCGACCAAGTGCCACTTATTCCGCGCATCATGACCGAATGGGCGCATTCCAGAACGGGACTCGATCTGCACCCGGGCGCGCAGATCGGCACACACTTTTTCGTTGACCACTGCACGGGCACCGTCATCGGTGAGACTGCTGTTGTTGGCAACCACGTCAAGATGTATCAAGGCGTGGGCTTGGTAGCGAAATCTCTATCCGCAGGCCAAGCTTTGCGTGGAAAAAAGCGGCACCCGACCATCGAGGATCGCGTTACCCTTTATGCCGGCGCAACCATTATCGGCGGTGACACCGTCATTGGCGAAGGAACCACGGTCGGAGCAAGTGTCTTTCTAACGGAAAGTGTGCCGCCAAACTCCCTGGTCATTGTGGAAGCGACAAAAATCAGGGTGCTTCCGAAGGTATCGCAAGACGGCTACGTCCTGGATTTTCAGATTTGAGCTGGCACCGCCGTTACCGATGATTATGAGAAACAATCCAAAAAACATTATTCTGAGAGCGGTTACCATCAGCGTGTCGCTCGCGGGAATGTTCGCGACGACGTCCCAACCGCTGCGTGCGCAGGCTACGCATACTACGCAGGACTGGGCGCAAACGCCGCCGGCTTTCGACAACGGCGATTCCCTGAGTGATTTTGAGGTGCGCCTGCGTTCCTCGCTCTTCCTGCTGAAAGCCCGGCCCGAAATGAACGAGCCACTGAAGCTCACGGGCACCGTCACTGCGATGAGCAGAACCGGGATTCGCCGTCTGAGCATCCGAAACTTTCAACTGCTGAGCGATGGCGGGCGCGAAGCCGGCGAGTTCAATCTTGGTGCGGGCTCATGGCCAAGCGTGGTCGGCGCGCTGGGCAGCGCATTAGCAGGTGATTATTTGGTACAGGCTGCAGTCAAGGGCATTCCCATCGACGACCTTGAACTGATTTTCACCAGCAAGCCCGGCACGGCGCCTTCGCAGACGACCGGCACTCAGGTGACTTATCCCCGCAATCTCAACTACATCGTTTTCATCAATTCTCCGGCCACCGATCGACAGCTCGAGGGTTTGCGGAAAACGGTCGAGCGCGTCTCACCGGTCTTCCACTTGGTGACCGACGCTCAGAAGGTGGATCATGGCACACTCCACTACACCCAGACTCCGCTGAAGCGCGAGGGCAAGACTCTCGACGGCTTGCGCGAATTCCTAGCCGACAAATATGCCGTTACGCAAGGCGCGACTCCGATTGAAGGGCCCAGCGCAAAGCAGGCCCCCGACGATTGGAGGCCGCCGCTACGCGCTCACATCAAGTTCGAAGGCAGCACCGGTATCCGGCATGTCCGGACCGATATTGGGAATTTCCAGGTCATCCACGACTATCCGCGGTATCTTGGCGGCCACAATCTCGGCCCGGTGCCCGAAGAAGACATTCTGGGCCGTATGATCACGTGTCTGACGCACATCTACGAAATCGAGGCCTCCAAGCGGCAGGTCAAACTGGACGGTTTGGAGTTGAAGGTGGAAGGCACGCTGACGAGCCGCCTCGGCAATATCGACAATCCGCCACATTACAAGGACATCGCCTATAGCGTCTACATCTCCTCACCTGAGACCCAAGAGACGATTGAAGAGTTGCAGAAGGCCGTCGAATCAATCTGCCCGATTTACAACATGATTAAGGATGGGCAGCCAATAAAGGGCACGATCGTCCACGGGGCCTATACGGAGGAAAAAGAAAGAGCCGCGAGCCCGGCTAAGTAACGATAGCCCAGAAGACAGCGGGCCGCCCGTTGGCGGAACGCTTTCGGCTCATGAGATTTAAACTCCGTCAGTCCGCTCGTCGGCCAACTGTCGTCCGTATTCGGGCTCTTGCGGGGCGAACTCAGCTTTCCCCCCACCTCCAACTCCGGTATTGGCAACGCAGCGCCAGGCAGCGCAGCGCCGTGCTCGACCGTGATGGTGTACCCGTTATAATCGCATGGCTATCAGTCCCCCCTTTTCCGGGCCAGTATCAGGCGAAGGCCAGGTAGCTGAACGAGTAGTATTCGAAGCACCGGGCAACAAGAGAAGGAAATGAACAAGATAATGACGTCGATCTGTGTTGCCCTCATGGCGATCGCTGTTGCTAGGGGGAATCATCGGCATTGTGGTGGGGTTGACAGCCTCCGTGCTCATTTCGAATTTCGCGAAATGGTCGACCCAAGTGAGCCCGCTCGCTATATTGATGGCTTTTCTGTTTTCCGCGCTCGTGGGTGTGTTCTTCGGTTACTATCCTGCGCGGAAAGCGGCATTCATGGATCCGATTGAAGCGCTGAGATACGAGTAGTCCGAGCCAGGAGAGTCGTCCTACTCCATCGCCGCCAGTACCTCATCTAGAGGGACCGTGGCGAAACCTGTGGCGTGATCGGCCATCCCGTAGGGGATGATTAACTTTCCCTGGTGGAGGATGAAGCCGCACGTGTAAACGACGTTGGGAACATAGCCCTCCCGCTCGCTTTGGTTCGGTTTGAGCAGGGGCTCGCGAAGCTGGCCGAGCACCTTACTGGGATCGTCCCGATCAAGCAAAAATGCGCCGATGCAGTATTCTCGCATTGGACCTACACCATGGCTCAGCACCAGCCATCCCGCGGCGGTCTCAATCGGCGATCCGCAGTTGCCGAGTTGAATCAATTCCCACGGGAACGCCGGCTGGAGGATGACTTTGAACTCATTCCAGAAGTGAACGTTATCCGAGAACATCAGGCAGATGTTCTCGCTGTCCTGGCGCGAAAGCATCGCATAGCGGCCCTTAATTTTCCGGGGAAAAAGGGCCATGCCTTTATTTCTGGAAGCCGGACCATTCAGCGTGACGAATCGAAACCGAAGAAAATCGGAGGTCTCCACCAGCTCTGGCATAATGACCCTGCCATCGTAGGCGGTGAAGGTTGCGTAATAAGAATGGGTGCCATCGTCATTCTGGAAACAAACGAAACGTGCGTCCTCGATGCCGTTGCGTTGCGTGGGAGTCGCTGGGAATAATATGCGGGCAGACAAGGGCTGCTCCGGCTGGAACTGGACCTCGAAGTTCGATCGCGCCAGCATCCAAATCCCTCGCGCCTCGTCTCCGTCTTTCTGCGCCGGTCCATCCGGCGCGAGGAGCTTTTCATCTCGGAGACTGACGCGCAGATCTTCAAGCGCGAACGAGTTTCCGAGTTTGCTCATGACCTGGCGTGTAAACTCGCACGTCAACCCAAGTTCAGTGAGCGTCCTCGTAAATAAGTCCTTTTCATAACGGGGATTAGGGATTTGGCGAGGTTCTGTGAGAAAACCCGATGCTTCCGACACCTCGATCCGGCCATCGGAATGGATGACACCAGTTCGGAATGTGATGGAGGAGATGTGCCCTTCGCCCGTGGCTCGCAAGCTGAGGACGAAGCGCAGAGCGCCCGCGGGCAACCCGGTTTGGTCAGGATCCGGGACGATGGAAGGGTTGAAGAGGGCTGAGGATTCCAATGAGTATTCAGCGAGGAAGTAGGAACCGATGAGCAGCCGTCTTTGTTCGGACATCTTCTCAGTCGGCGGTATCGACTCGCGGACTTGTTCAAAGCGTTCCAAGAAGCGCTCGCGGAGGTGCTGATGCCGCTGCGAGAACCCGGCGAAGATCTCTTCGGCGAGAAGGCCGACCGTTCCTTCGGGAAGCGACATGATCCTCGAAATGATCGCGCGTACTCGCTGCGCTCCTCCGTGATCAAAGGGCCGGAGCACTACGCGCGATTGGTCAGGCTTCAGGAGGGTGTCCGTGCGAATGACGTGAACCGCACTAGCAATCATGAAACAGCCCACGCGCCGACGGCGATCGGCTCCTTGAAGCTGGTCACCATGTTTTGTGTCAAGCGCATTTCCGCCAACGATAGCAGGCAGGCTAAGGTGGATTCGGCTCCCTGGTTACCGTTCACACGGTCCACATGCAAGCCATCGCCGCACCCACCGCTCTCGAGCGAATAGAGTTCCAGGCCGAGATCGTTCCAACCGATGAACCAATCGAAAGCCCGTTGCGCCTGTTCGTACCACCAGATGTCGGAGGTGGCGCGGTAAGCTTCAAGCGAGGCGGAGACCATGGCCTGCGCCTCAATGGGCTGCTGGTCAAAATCGGCACGCGTCCCGCCCCGGTGGTAGAAACCATTGCTGCCGACTGGTCGAAAGTGACCCTTTTCGGAGATTTGTAGCTCGTTCAGCCACCGCAACGAACGCAGCCCGGCCTCGACAACTTCGGGGCGCCCGGTTGCGCGCCCACTCAGGATTAAGGCGTGTGCCAGCTTCGCATTGTCGTAGGAGAGTGTTTCCTCAAACCAGTACCAGTCGTCGGTAGCGTTTCGCTCAAGGAGACCCATGAGTCTGTTGATAAGGGTCTCGCGAGTCTGGTTGACGAGGCTGTCGCCCCTGAGCCGGCGAAGATATTCATGAATACCAATCAGGCCGAACGCCCAGGCCCGAGGAGACGTAAACTCCGTTAAGACCGGTAATGCCCGCGCGAAAAGTTGCCCAGCCAGCATCTGGAAGCTGCGGAAAGGGGAACGTCCCACGCCGATGCCGAGGGCCCATAAGGCTCTGCCCTGACAGTCTTCAGACCCCTGAAGATCGAGCCAGCGGCGATCAAAGCTCATGTGGTTATGGAAGCGTTTGGTTTGCGCGTCGAAAGCATAGTGAATGAACGCGGCGCTGGTGGTTGCTAGGCTTCGCGCTTGTTCCGGATCCACTCCCAATTCGCCCAACAGCACCGCAAGGATGAAAGCGCGCGCGTTGTCGTCGGTGCAGTAGCCCTCCGAAAAATTTGGAATGCTGAAGGTGGCGTGCTGGAAGACTCCGGTGGAATCAGTCATCCGGAGGAGGTGATCCAGCTTCAGCGCGGGGAGTTCGCGTGGCCGGCGGTCGAGCGTTTTCGTGACCAGCGATTTTCGAGACAAGGCGGCCCCCTGAAGCCGGGACAGTTCAAAAGAACGCATGTATTGCTGGGCGACCTTGCTCCAAGTCATCTCGCGCCCAATCCGATAGGCATTCTTACGCATCGCGTGCCGGCGGGTGTCGTCCTGTAATAAGCCAATAACCTCCCGGGCGATAGCCTCGGCATCTGCGAAAGGAACCAGTACACCGCGGTCCTCGGCCAGGAGTTCGGCGGCATGCCAATAGGGCGTTGAAACGACGGCTTTACCCGAGCCAAACGCATAAGCGAGCGTGCCGGAAGTGATTTGGGCCTCGTTCAGATAAGGTGTGACATAAAGGTCGGCAGCCTGGATAAACTCGGTGAGGTTCTCGAGGTCTACGAAGTCGTTATAGAAGATGACATTCTGCTCGACGTTGTTTTTCTTGGCAAGTATTTCGAGACTAAGCCGGTAGGCTTCGCCACGGTCGCGCAGTTCGTTGGGATGGGTGGCCCCTAAAACAATGTAAACGACGTCAGGGAACTCGGCCACGATCCGCGGAAGAGCATTGAGTACGTGTTCAATACCCTTGTTGGGCGAGAGGAGGCCGAAGGTCAGCATCACCACCTTCCCTTCCACGCCAAACTGATCCTTAAAGTATGTTGGGTCGACGAAGCCTACATCAGGAATGCCATGAGCGATCAGATCGATCTTTGCTGGCGGCGCCCCGTAGACGTCCTGCAACATCTGCCGCCCGCGCTCAGCCATGACTACGACCCGCGTCGAAAGTGAGATTAACTCCTGCATGACGCGGCGCTGGTCAGCTCTGGGCTCGAGAAGAACAGTGTGAAGTGTCGTGACAACCGGCATCCTGAGCTCACGCAGGAATGCGAGGATATGTCCCCCTGCAGGTCCGCCGAAAATGCCGAACTCATGCTGCAGACAGACCATGTCGACGTTGCTGATGTTGAGGAAGTCCGCCGCGCGCAGATAGGACGACAAGTCCTGCTCGTCAATCTCGAAGCGAACCACTTCCGGGTAGTCGTAGCCCCCCTTCACATCGTTGACGGAAACGCAGAAGCACTGACTCTCCGGGTATGCCGCCGCTACCGCGCCAGTCAAATCGGAAGTGAACGTGGCGATGCCACACTTGCGGGGCAAATGGTCGCCGACAAAGGCGATTTTACGGACTTTCGAAGCTTCTTTCATAGGCATCTTCATTTCCAAAGGAAAGCGTATGGTCATAGACGCCTCAGCAGGCCCGGATGGGTCGGTACTCCGGCTGCCACATCGCATCTTGCACTTGTTGAACGATGTCACCGAGTCTGACGCCGGCCAATCCCTCAGCTAACGCGGCCTCCGCGACCGCCGCCGCCACCGTCGCCGACACGCTCCGCAAGTCATCGATATGCGGCAGCAGTGACGCGCCGGGCTGGCGTACAGTCACCAAGCTGGAGACAGCATTCGCGGCCGCCGCGAACATACCGCTGCTGATTCTGCTGGCCCGAGAGACGATGGCGCCGAGAGCCAGGCCGGGATAGAGCATCGCGTTGTTGATCTGGCCGATGACGTAGGTTACTCCCTTATGCGTTACTGGGGCGAATGGACTGCCGGTGGCAATGAGCGCACGCCCGTTGGTCCAGGCAATCAGATCAGCCGCGCTCGCCTCGGCTCGTGCCGGCGGATTGGAAAGAACAAAGATGATGGGCCGGTCCGTATGCGCCGCCATGTCCCGAACGATCGACTCCGTGAAGCTGCCCGAAGCGGTCGACGCGCCGATGAGCATGGTTGGGTGCACGCGGCGCACCACTTCATCCAAGCCAACACAGTTGCCATGCCCGTCGCGCATCCATCTCTTGCTTTCGGCGTCTGGGCGGGCGTACGCCTCCTGATAGTCGCGCAGCCCACCCTCCATTCCGTCCGTGAGCAGCCCCTGGTGGTCGACGCACCAAAAGCGCCTGGATGCATCTTCCCTGGAGAGCCCGTCACTCACCATCGCGTCGCGCAACTGGTCGGCAACTCCGATACCTGCCGTACCGGCTCCGAATATAACCACGCGCTGGTTGCGCAAGGGCGTCCCACAAGCGCGCACGGCAGAGATCGCCGCCGCCAGCGTGATGGCGCCGGTGCCTTGCATATCATCGTTGAACGTGCAGACTTGGTCACGGTACCGGCTGAGGATGCGCCGCCCATTCCCCGGTGCAAAGTCCTCCCACTGCAGCAACGCATTGGGAAACAGCTTTGTCGCGGCTTTAACGTAGGCATCGATGAAGGCGTCGTAGCGCTCGCCGCGAACGCGGGTGTGGCGATTGCCGATGTACATCGGATCGTCAAGCAGGCTCTCCCGGTTGGTTCCTACATCGAGCATCACCGGGATTACCCGCCGTGGGTCGATTCCGCCCGCCGCCGTGTAGATGGCCAACTTCCCAATCGAGACTTCAATGCCACCGATGCCCCAATCGCCGATTCCCGGGATTTGCTCGGCGTCGGTGGCAAGTATCAGGTCGATATCTCCGGCAGCGAAGCCGAGATTGGCGAAGGCGTCCTCGATTCCTTCGGCATGATCGATGGAGAGGTAAAGACCTCGCGTGCGACGGCACTCGTGATGGTACTGCTCCACGGCCATGCCAACGGTCAGATCGTTGACGATGGGAATCATTTCGCGCAGATGCTCTGAAAACAGCCGGTAAAACAGAACCTCGTTGCGGTCGTGCAGGGCGGTCAAGTAGATGTTCCTGCCCAGGGCATCCGGCAGCCGGTCGTATTGGATGTAGGCACGCTTGACCTGAACGTCCAACAAACTGATGTCCGGCGGGAGCAGGCCGGTGAGCCCCAGCGCGATTCGCTCCTCGGCCGTGAAGGCCGTTCCCTTGTTCAATAGAGGCGAATTGAGGACGTCCATCCCGCGAGCTTTGGTTTCGTGGTGACCGTCCCCATTCAGCCCGTGCTTGGTCACGAGTGCATTTTGCCGGATAACTTTTTCGAGCATGCTGTTACCTTTTTTATTGCGAACTGGAGGACGCGGTTCGGGGCTTCGGCACGACGGTCCGGAGTTGGCGACAGAAGAGAAATCGACCGTGGAGGGTCAGGTGACCGCCTATCGTCACGGCCTCGTCCAACGTCCAGATCCACTGGAAACGGAACAAGTGCGACTCGGTTAGACCCCGTCCGATCCCAAGGAGCCAGCCGAGGGCGCCGGTGGGCACCTGAAGTACCCGAGGCGCCGGTCATCCATGAATCCGGAAGTTGGTGACATTACCCCACAACCCGACTGCTTGCAACACCCAAATGCAGACGGCGATGACCACGACAATGTTTAGAATCGTTTTGATACTTGAGGCCATCGGGATAAAACGATTGATCAGCCACAACGCCACCCCGACGATGATCAGTACGACGACCAGGTTTATTAAAGGCATGTTTTATGCTCCTTCAAGGACTACAAGAGGCAATTCGTTATCCAATCCTTCGACCGGATGAGCTTTGATGGCCGGCACCGAAGTCTGGACGTCTTGCGGAGCAGCTTTCAATGCGGCGTGACGCTTGATTCGAAGAGGAAGACCGGCCCTGACCACGGGGGCGTCGCCGACTAGACATGGACAGGCGGAACGGCGCCGTGACTATGGATACGAACAACGTATCCATTGATACGCAGGGATGCGAAGCGACGACCGGCGGCAGCAGCACCGTTCCCGAGCCTCGTACTGCCTTCCTTCTTCTGGTTGGGCCGCCTTTTACTTTGGTGCCTGCGCAAGCGAGAATCAGTTCGCGAGTAACGGCAATCACATCTTTCACTGGCGGGCGGTGCGAGTGGATGATCTTGGTAGACTGCTGGCAAAAACAACAGTGCTAGGGATTACCCTAGGATTGGCCCCGAATTGGTGGTAATCTCTCTGTACCGCACGACCGGCGTGTACCTCTATCCCGCGCCGATCATGTCCCAATGAGCGCCCTTGGACTTTCAGACCAAGGGCGCTCCTCCTAGCGGCAGTTTCGAACCCGACGGTTCGAAGAGAGGGAAACGCACCAGTGCTCGGAGGTTGCCCTGGGGCGTTTCCGGGCCGTAAAAACTAGGATGAGAGTATCACGCTTTGCGCGATAACATACCAACAACTAGGGTTTATCCTAGTGGCTGATATATAGAGACTTAGATGCTCCTACTGGTACCATCCACAAAATGTCTTGCGCAGAACGCGAGCATCTCTGGGACGAATACCACCGGTCAGCAGTGGCCTTAAGCGCAGCCGCTGACGATCTGTTCGTCAACGTGTTCAGGGATTCCGACTTCGTGGAGAGACGGGCCACGTTGCAAGAAGCCATGACCTCCTACCTCGCGGCCCGACGCGCCTTCGTTATCCATTCCAGTGAACACGGATGCGTGAGAGTCGGTTTACGCTAGTAGTGCGGGGGAATCTCACGAGCATCTCCAGTTGGCTTCATGCCGGGCGACTTCTTTAAGGCCAGTCAGGTATTCGGCTGCTCGCAGGGCTACATATTCTTTGGCGGATTCCAGTGTGCTTTGCACCGCGCTATCAAGGACACTGGGTTGCTCCAGACGGGGATCGTCCACATAAACCGTAAACCCGTTCACACTGACGGTGGCTTGAATTCGCAACTCAAGAGGGCCGTACTCCGCTCGACAACCGTTCTCGATTTCCATAGTTATAGTTGGTTTCAGGACTCACGCATTTAGTAAGCACCTCACGGGCCGCGTGCAAAGCACTGCTGGTGCTTTGGTCCGCGGAGTCTCAGCGGAGTCTCCGCTGACCAAATATGGTCAGACTCAGCCTACGCCAGGCTCCGCACGATGATAGACTCAAACTGAACCGCCATTCTTGGCTACCCACCGTTTGGAGAACGTGTCTCCAGGCCGCCGGCCTCCCGGATCGACGGGGCAAAGGAGAAACGTGATGAACTCCGCCGCCTCACAACCGCAAGCCAGCGGCTGGCTCGTGGAAAACGGTCCGAAAGAACTCGAGCTACTGTTCCGGACGATCGTATTCAACCCGTCCGTACCCATTCTGATTGCGGACAACGATCGCCACTACCGGGAGGCGAGCGTCGGCGCCAGCAAGTTTCTGGGTCTTCCACGGGAAAAGATCATTGGGAAGAGCCTGGATGATTTCGCGGAGCCCAGCTTCAAACCGGTCATATCCGAACGTTGGCGCGACTTTCTTAAAGAAGGCGAACAGGAAGGAACCCTTCAGCTGGTGGGGCCGGAAGGAGATCCTCGGGCCGTCGACTATCTGGCAAAGGGAAACGTGTTGCCGGTCCGGCATGTTCTGGTGCTACGTGAGAAGAATGCCAGGGCTGGCACGCCTCTGGAGCCGGCGAAGAGCAGCGTTCCCGGTTGGGTGCAGGACTATGCGTTGTTCCTGTTAGACGCTGATGGACAGATAGTTACCTGGTATGCGGGAGCGGAGCGTATTTACGGCTACAAGAGCAGCGAGGTCATCGGCCAACACGTATCGGTCCTGTATCCCGACGAAGATGCGGTCCGCATGCTGGAGGAGAAGCTGAAGAGAGCCGCCCGCGACGGCCATGTTGGCACCGAAGGCTGGCGGGTGAAAAAAGACGGATCGCGCTTCTGGGCCAATGCCATCACGATGGCCCTGAAAGATGAAAACGGAGAATTGCAAGGTTTCGCGAGAGTCGTGCGCGACTTCACCGAGCGTCATGAACGGGACGAAAAGTTGCGGCGTAATCGCGCGCGCACCCGCCCGATTCCCGCTGAATCGACGATTGCCGGCATCGTTTCCGGCGAGTTCGACCGCATCCCCGAAGTGAACGATGCGTTTCTCGACTTAGTGGGCTACACCCGCGAAGACTTGGCGGCCGGCCGGCTGCGCTGGCCCGATCTCACACCGCCGGAATACGCCGCACTGGATGAACTGGCGCACGAAGAGGGGCTGCGGTTCGGCGCGTGCACGCCGTTTGAGAAAGAGTTGATTCGGAAAGACGGAACGCGCGTCCCGGTGCTGATGGCTACCGCTGTGTTGAAGGTCGCGCCGTTCCGCTGGATCTCGTTTGTGCAGGACCTGCGGGAACGGGATCGGCAGGAGAACGTTGAGACAGACGAGGCCAATGTCGAACGCGACTTCGAAGAGATGGTGGGCGCCAGCGCGGCACTGAAGCGTATTCTGCGCCTGGTCGAGGTGGTTTCGCCAACTGATGCGACGGTCTTGGTTCTTGGGGAAACCGGCACGGGGAAAGAACTCGTTGCGCGGGCTATCCACAGGTTGAGCCCTCGCAAGCATCTTCCCTTCATCACATTGAATTGTGCAGCCATTCCCACCGGGCTGCTCGAAAGCGAGCTGTTCGGCTACGAGAGAGGCGCCTTTACCGGGGCGTTGTCGCAGAAGATCGGGCGCTTCGAAATGGCCCACCGGGGTACGCTCTTTCTGGATGAGGTGGGCGACATTCCGCTGGATCTTCAGCCCAAGTTGCTGCGTGCTCTCCAGGAGAAGTCGTTTGAGAGGTTGGGCGGCACACGGACAATTCCCATTGATGTCCGGCTGGTGGCGGCCACGAACCGGAATCTCACCCAGATGATGGGTGACAAACTTTTTCGAAGCGATCTCTACTACCGGTTGAAAGTCTTTCCGATCACTACGCCGCCGTTGCGGGACCGGCCCGAAGACATCCCGGTTCTTGCCCGGCACTTCACCAAGAAATACGCTTCGAAAATGGGCCGGGAGATTGACAAAATCCCCGCTGAAACTATGAAGGTGCTGGTGGAATGGCATTGGCCCGGGAACGTACGGGAGCTTGAGAATTTTGTCGAACGTTCGGTGATCCTGTCGAGAGGGCCCAGTCTCCGCGCCCCGTTAGCCGAGATACGGCAAGATGCGCCGGACGCACCCGCTAGCGCGACGCTCGAGCAAGTGGAGCGGGAACATATCATCAAGGTGTTGCGAGAGAGCGGCGGCGTGGTCACCACGTCCGCCACTCGTCTCGGACTTCACCGGACCACTCTGAACGCCATGATGCGAAAGCTCGGCATCTCTCGCAACGATCTCTAGTTACAGGATGATCGTGACCGCGAGCCGCTCTTGCGGATAGTCGCGGTTGTAAAGGTAATAGCCGTTGTCGTAGTCAATATAGAGGTCATCGGCGTCATACCAGTTCTGGGCCCAGTCTTGCGGCCACGGATCCAGCATCATGAACGAATAACCGCCATAAGCGAACCGCGGGTACCCCATGTACATCACTGGCTGGGTGCGGAGCCGGAAGTAATGACTGGTACCGAAATAGAGGCTGTAGCTGTTCTCAGGAATGTAATAACCGCCGTAGCCTCCACGCTGATCCCAACCGCGGTGATCGACAGACCAATTCGCGCTTGACTGCTGCCAGCTGCTGTGCCCCTGCCAGCTGCCGCCGCCCTGCCATCCCTTCTGCTGCTGCCAGGTTTGAGCCTGCTGACGGGAGCGTTGTTGCGGAGCATAGGCCTGCTGTTGTTGCTGAGCATGCGGCTGTTGCTGGGCCTGTTGAGTGTGCACCTGCTGTTGAGCATG
>JBAUOG010000395.1:0-2870 GCA_049579625.1 Bryobacteraceae bacterium | reverse complement strand
GCTCGGATCGAGGTGGCGACCGGCGTGGCGGCCCCGGCGGCGGACCACGCGGCGAAGGCCGTGGGGACAACCGCGGCGGTGACCGAAGGCCGGAGGGCGCGCCCGAGATCGATATTGAGAAGCTCATCGCCGACAGCCTGTACCTCGACAACCAGGCTCACGTCGTGGTGAGCCGGATGCGGGATATGGACTCCGGGACGAAGAGCCAGTTGCGCCGGCTTTACAACGCCGTGCGTCGAGCCTGCCGCGCGCCGGAGAATGAGCGGCAGCACGAGTTCGTGATGGTTAGGGCACGCCTGGCCTACACCATTGCGCGCCACTCGCTGCGAAGCCTGGATGCTCTTGAGCGGCTGCTGCTGCAGGTGACACGAAAGAACGATACCCGCGGTTACGAACGTTTCCGCGATTTGTTTGAAGCCATCGTTGCCTACAACGAATAGACATAACGTCGTCCGGCAGGCAGCGCCCAAGGCGCGCGGCGGACGAATGAATGCGCCCATTCAAGGGTGGAGATAGGACATCAACATGAGTTCGCATACTGCTGCAACTGAATTGACCTTCCTCGGGAAGCTGGTGATTGAGGGAGAAATCCTCTGCGAGACCGGTTTGCACATCGGTGCCGGTAAGGGTTCGCTCGAAATTGGCGGCGCAGACAACCCGGTGGTGAAGGATGCCTTTGGCTTGCCGTATATTCCCGGCAGCACCCTGCGTGGCCGGCTGCGCTCGCTCTTGGAGCAATCTTCTGGGCTGGCGGTTCCCGCTGAACTTGTTTATGTCTCGAAGCGGAAGGGCCAGGAAGTACGAATCCACCAGAGTGACCGCCCTGACGACGACGTTTGCGTCCTGTTTGGACGAAACCCCGGGCGCGTGGAGAGGGTAGCGGGAGAGATCCTAGAGGCGGTAAACGTAACGCCATCGCGCCTGGCCGTCTACGACGCGCCGCTGGTGGTGGAGAGCATTACGCCCCAGATGCGCGAGAACCTGGACGACGAGTTGACGGAAGTGAAGAGCGAAAACGCTGTGGATCGCATCACGTCGCAGGCCAACCCGCGAACGCTGGAGCGGGTGCCGACCGGGGCTCGGTTTCGCATTCGCCTGATTCTCGACGTACTGTGTCAAGAGGACAAGGCGTTGGCCGGACGGCTGGCCGAAGGCCTGCGATTGCTCGAAGACGATGCGTTGGGCGGCGGAGGGGGACGCGGCAGCGGTCGAGTGAAGTTCGGCTCTCTGAAGCTGGCTTGGCGGGGCAAGGACTTCTACGCCAAGGGTGCTTCGGAAGCGACCCTGATGGAAGGCGGCGATCTGGGCGCCTTGCAGCAACTCGTCACCGGCGACGACTTCGCCGGCAAGCTGGCCTGATCCGGCCTTTCAAATAGAAACTGAATCGGATGTCCTCTGCCCTTCTTATTCGGCTGCGCCCCGCCGGACCTTGGCGTTACGGTCCCGGCGATGGAGCCCGTGATCGTGTCGACTCGCTCTACCGCAGCGACCGATTGTTCTCTGCGGTATCCCAGGCGATGCTGCATTTGGGCCACCTCGATGCCTGGCTGGACGCGACCGCTCGAGCATCGCATCCCGCCGTAGTATTCAGCTCGCTATTTCCGTTCCAGGCAGATACCCTCTTTGCGCCACCCCCGCAGACGCTATGGCCCCCAGCGGTAGCTGCCTTGCGAACACCCAGCCCTGTATTTCTCACGAAGGTGCGCTGGCGGACAGCGCAATTTGTCCCAGTTCCAGTGATTGAGTCGCTGATTACCGGCAGCCAGATTAGTGCCGACCAGTGGATTGCCGACGCGGAAAGCGGTTGCCTGCTGCGCCGCGATCGGCCGCAATCGAGCCCATTTCGCACCGTAGTTCGTGCCCGGGTACCGGTGGACCGGCTTACGAATCGGTCCACCGATGGGCATACCGTGGCGTGCATTGAGTTTGAGCCCGGAGCCGGTTTGTGGGCCGTCGCCTTGTTTGCCGATTCCCCTGCCGAGCGCGCCTGGAGCGAGCGAGTGCAGGCTGCGTTTCGGCTGCTGGGTGATACAGGATTTGGTGGTTCGCGCTCGACGGGCTGGGGGCAGGCGCCCTCTCCCGAATGCCAACTGGGCGATTGGCCCGCGCTGCTGTTTCCGAGGCTGGCACGTGGTCTGCGAAATGGCGCATCCGGAGACTTGTCACCGTTGCACTGGCTGCTGTCGCTATACACGCCCGCCGCGGACGACTCGGTGAACTGGGCCGAAGGCAAGTACGCGCTCACGGTGCGGGGCGGCCGGGTAGAGAGCCGCGCCGGATGGGGCGCTGAGAAAAAGCTGATTCGAATGGTGACGGAGGGGTCCGTGTTGTCCTCAGGGGCAAGTCCCAAGGGTCAAGCAGTCGATGTTGCGCCGGATCAATTCGCACATCCGGTCTATCGGGCGGGCTTCGCTCTCGCGCTGCAGCTGCCGGTCGTCCACATTACGGAAGAAGCCCCGCCGCAGGCCTTCATCGAAGAAGTTACGACGCCTGAGGTTGAGGCGGAGCCGACTGAGTTGGCGCCGGCGGTCGTTGAAACGGCTGCTGCAGTTGAACCTCAGATGCCGGAATCTGAGACGCACTCCCTGGTTGAAGAGGCCCCCGTATCTGACCTGCCGACAGAAAGCGAAAGCCTCCGCGCTGAAACCGACGCCGCCAGGGCTGCCGACCCCGAGCCGGCGATGGAAGCGCCGCTAGCATCGGAACCAGTGACGGTGGGACAGGAAGAAGCAACGGAGCATATCGGTGCACCAGAGCCAGTTGAGGCGGCAGCATTCGATTTCGAATCGGCCGGAGATGTAACGCCCGCGGCTGAGAGCATGGTTGAAACGCCGAGTGCTTCACCGGAGGTTACACCCGCGGAGACGGAA
>JBAUOG010000394.1:0-2086 GCA_049579625.1 Bryobacteraceae bacterium | reverse complement strand
GCCGGCATTGAGAGTCTTTATCACTACCAACCATTTGAACCGGACCGTCTTGTAGACATCCTCTGCAACAGACGTGTCTATTGCTCCAGTCCTGCAGAGTTCAATGATTCGTGGGACTGCAAACCATTCTTCGATCCGGACATCGTAGACGACCCACTCAGGCACCAACAGATCGCCGAAGATTTTATTGCTCATCAGAAGGGCGGTCCCCACGGCGACCCCACTGACGATGCGCTTCGGCGCAATCCAGAGTTGGTAAGAACGTTCCTGAAGCATCTCACGAACGATTTCTGCCAGGCGTTTGTACCTTTCAAATTGGGCGTGTATTGCCTTTCCAAACGACCTGACCAGGCTTTAATGTGGTCGCACTACTCCCGAAATCATACAGGACTCTGCCTGGAATTCAGAGTCTCCCACACAAAGTTCTCGCATGCATGGGAGGTTGAGTATCAGGAGAATTACCCGGTTTTCGCCCATGATAGTCTCATTGACAACGTGCGGATACTAACGTAAAGTCTGATGTTTGGGCATACGAAGAGGAATTCCGCCTAGTCTGTCCGCGCCAGACCAACGTACCAGACCACCCTCTTCTATTACATGGAAACTACCTTTCAATCGGACCGGATGAACTGAAATCGGTAATCGCTGGCTGCCAGGCTGATTACGATGCCATCAAAGGCCTTGTGGCAAGGTACGCGCCTGGCCTTCCGGTGAAGAAGGTTAACCGCTTACCGAATAAATATAGGCTTAGTATTGACGATTAGCCGCGCGGTTGGTTTGCCGAAGCCGTGATCGCTTCTCGGACTTCAAACATCCTCTCCACCGGCCACCGGGTGTCAACAGGGGAGACAGTCCAGAGGGCAGACCCGCCAGCAGCGAGAGCCTACCTTATCCCCCTTTCTGTATCCCATTCTTGGCTTTCTTCTTCCATCGGGTGGCGTTCGTGTGCTTACTTGGGTTGGCAGTGGATTCTTCCCGTGCTGAACATCAGGAGATACAATCTGGATTACGGATCTTCGATGCACTTGTCGAGCGATTCGCGTCCAACCTCTCTATCAGGAGACTGAGTCGACTGCCAGCGGTGAAGACAGGACGCCAGGCAATCGAGAAGTATTGGACTGGAAACCAGGACATCATCAGCGGTTTCCACCAGCGTTCGTGAAGAACGCGGCAGAGGAGATGATGGAGGCGGTCCTCAAAGTGGCGGTAAGCCCTGATCCTCGAATGGCAAATCGCGAACGACTGACGAACTACGTGTTACGCAAGGCGCAATGGCAGGTCCTGTTAATTGATCCGTACCCAGCTGATGATCCGACGGGCCTTCGCGGTCAGCCTGGAATCACTGGTGGACTCAAAGTGAAGTTACTTGAAGTTGCCCAGAAAGACAAGGATCTTAAGGAGTGCCTTTACGGGCTCGGCGCAGACCCGCTCAATCTGGACGATGTTGAGGAGACGGTCTTCTTCCGTTATCGCCTGGATCACGCTTGGGCTAACATCTTTGACCGGCTGAGAGACGTTTATAACGATACCAATCCGGCAACAAGCAAAGACTGGGTTCGGCCGTATTTTACAGCGATGTGCGGATGGGAAGAAATTCAGTTTCGGGAGACGCTCCGAATGCCATCGGCGTTTGACGGCCCCTCCGATATTGACCCTGCGCAAGCCGTTCATTCTGAGTAGTTTCATGAGGTGAGTCATGAGTGGCGCGAGGTTTCCAGGCGGCAGACGTTGAAAAGGCGATCGCAGATGGAGGGCCGGTTCCTGGTTGCCTTGCGATCCGTGAGCTCACCCCGAGCTAAAGAGCGAGAAACAGGTTGCCGCGCCAGAATGCGGCCAGACCGCCCAGGAGGTCGGCTCCGGCCTCCAGCCTAGCTGCCTTGATTCGGGCGCGCGCCTATTCTGAGAAGGGAGGTCCTTCCATTGCTACTTCAACGAAAACCACAGCACGCTGCCGGCGGCCGCCAGCGATGTCGGTTGTAGCAAACTGGTGACGGAAGGACACCACGCAGACCGAGATTCCCATTCCGACAGGGCGGCTTGAAGAATTTTACCGCCGCTGGAAGATCGCCGAACTGCGGGTGTTCGG
>JBAUOG010000393.1:0-2499 GCA_049579625.1 Bryobacteraceae bacterium | reverse complement strand
GATTGGACCAGATAAACGCTTTGAAACCGGCCAATCTGTTTGATTCTAAGTCGCTTACGCTGAAAGCTGCGGAGCAAACAGATTGGCCGGTTTAAAAATGTCATCCGCTCAAGGTGCGAGACCAGTTCCGGCGACCCTATCCCCTCGCCGTCGCGATCACGACTGGTTGGTAGAATCCGCTCTCCGTCTGGAACTGCCAGCGGATATTTGTGAACCCGCTTGACGCCAGGATGGCCGTGACCTCATCGCGCAGGACCGCTCGATACGCCGCCGCCCCGTGGAAGTTCGTCCAGCCGGCGGATGTTTCCTGGGTGATGTACAAGTGAAACGTGTACCGGCGAACGTCGTGCCAGTCCCAAACCTGAAACACAATGCGACGCTTTCCTTCATCTGAATAGAAGGCCGGGGGCTGTGTAACGGGATGGTGCACGAGGATCTCGTCGTAGTCTCGCAGGCTCGCGACGAACGTTCCTCCGATGCGCAGTTTTGCCCGGATCTGTCCTGCTGCTTGTGTGAGGTCCTCTTCGGAGTGCAAGTGCGGCAGCGCGTTGTCCATACAGATGACGGCGGCGAAGCCGGCGGCGGGCACCTCGCCAAGGTTTCGCATGTCGGCGAGGTAGAACGGGATCTTCAGCTTTCGCGCGGTCGCTTCTGAACGAGCGCGCTCGATGGCGCCAGCGCTCACGTCCGCTCCCGTTACGCGGATACCAAGCTTCGCCAGCCCGAGTGCTTGCGTTCCGATGCCACAGGCGCAATCGAGAACCGTAGTACCAGCCATAGGACATTCCCGTTCGAGAACCGACGCGATTGCCGCTGCCTGACGAACGATCGATGCCTCCCAGTCTTCGAACAGGAGATGGTAATTGGTTGCGAAATCGTCGTAAAACCCACTGACGTCGGTGCCCATTCCATTCCAATATATGCTCAGTCTCGGAATGGCTGGCCTGTTGGACCCGCGCTCCGGGTGGATCGTCCGCCACTCTTCCAAAGGTCTGCTTTGCAACGGGAGAATTATGCCGTTAACCTCAGCTGGGTTGCCATTTGGGCAGCTTGTTCTCGACTGTCCCAAACAAGCCTTAGGGCCTTAGCGCTCGTTGAGTCATTGAGGACGATTTAGACAGAATCGGCAAGATTGTTCCTGAAGAACTCGGCCAGATCCGCCGATTCGCCTTGACGGATAAGTTGGCGTTCCGTTCATTGACGCCGATTGCGGGTCCAAGCGTCGGCACAAGAGAGCAACGCGCGTGATACAGCGGAGGGTTGGGAAGCCCGGTACGAATCTCTGGTACAGGCAATATCATATTGCTTCCGATCCCGGACGATCACACACGGCTTGACGGGACAAATCTGGTTTTACCGACACAGTCTCAGAGCGCCGACGCAGGCCCGAAGGCCCGAGTTCATTGGTTTTCGCGAAACCGGGGCAGGTGCGTTGGAGTCTAATGAGTGGCAACTTGCACCGGAGAGATTTATATGACAAGCAATTCTGCGACGGCGCTTATCACGGGAGGAACCAGCGGAATCGGCCGGGCGGCGGCCAATAAGCTGGCGCAGCTTGGTATTCACGTTTTGGTGGTGGGTCGCAATACCGAGCGCGGGAAAAGACAGTCGAGGAGATTCGCGCAGCAGGAGGCAAGGCAGATTTCATCTCCGCCGATCTTCAGGACGCAGCCAGCGCGCGCACTGTGGCGAAAAAAGCGATCGACCTTGGAAGTGGCCACTTCGATATTCTGGTGAACAATGCTGGGATCTATCCGTTCGGGCCCACGCATGAAATGACCGAAGAACAGTTTGACCGCGTCTTTTCCATAAATGTGAAGGCGCCTTATTTCCTGGTAGCGGAACTCGCTCCACTGATGGCCAAGAAGGGCAAAGGGGCAATCGTAAATCTGTCCACCATGGTTGCTGATTATGGGGCGCCTGGAATGAGCCTCTACGGTTCGAGCAAGGCCGCCATCAATCTGCTGACTAAAACGTGGGCTGCGGAATATGGTCCGCGCGGTGTTCGCGTCAATGCGGTGAGTCCTGGGCCCACGCTCACGGAAGGCACACAAGCGATGGGTGAAGGTCTCGAACAACTAGCCGCCCAGGGACCAGCGGGCCGTCCGGCCACAGCCGACGAGATTGCCGAGGCGATTGTCTTCCTGGCGACGGAGCGCGCCAGTTTCATCTATTGCGCAAAGCTCGCTGTAGATGGAGGGCGAACCGCTATCTAAACCCTGAAACCCGATTCGCCCCCCCAACTCGGATTTGTGCGAGAGTGCGCTGGACTAGTTCGCTGATGCGACGAGCGTCGATCCAGTCATACGGCGTCTTTCGGAACTCGGTCCCTGGGGTCCCCAAACGGCGTTCTGGGAGATTACTGTGATGTCGTCACGTCAACTTGACGGATAACCGCTATAAACCGCTGAACTGACTGGCAACAGTTCAGCGTTCCCGGATAGGGAACGTTAAACGGCGTTGAATTGGGATAGGGGGAAGCCTCACGGCTCCTTCCCC
>JBAUOG010000392.1:0-1782 GCA_049579625.1 Bryobacteraceae bacterium | reverse complement strand
GAGGAACGGTGTATCGGGTAAGAGGAAGTTACCTCGGGCGTGCTTGCTCAGCCAGGTGAGTACCGATATGAATAACGTTGTCTGCGATCACGCCCAGTCCGACCCAGCGCCGGATGCCGTCCGGCCCTCGATACAGCGATCGCCGCAACCCATGTCGCCGCTTGAGAACACTGATGCGGCCTTCGCAGCCGGTACGCCATTTCTGAAGCTTCTTGAACCAGCGCTGCTTCTGCCGCTGCTTGCGCGTCGGGCTCTTGGTGTCATGGCTCGGTATCGATACCCGGCTGACTCCCATCTGCTCGGCCTTGGATTCGTTAGCGGCCGAAAAGAATCCGGGATCGGCCGCCACGCTGTGTGGAGCGTGTCCGAATTGCTCGACATGCTGCTCCAGAGATCCTTCCAGCAGGGTGGAGTCGGCCGGCCTGTGTTCGCACACTTGATAATGCGTAACGATCTGGTTTTCCGCTTCTTGAATCAAGACCAGCTTGCCAAACTCGTTGGGCTTGTTCGCCTTGCCCTTGCGGATCACCTCGGTGTGCGTCTCAAATATGCTGAGCAGCTTTCCCTCGGCTTTGGTATTGCCGCGGAGCACCCGCTCCCGGGTCTGCCGTAGCACCTGCTGGACCCGGGGAATCATCTCATCGAGTTGCGTCTGGGCTTTGTGCAATACCGACAGATTGCCTTGCTTGACGCCTTCGGCGATCTCGCGCGCAAACTTCTTGGCTTGCCCAACCACCCGGCTGGTGACATCCACCAGTCGGACGTAGGCGTTCTTCATCTTCTGCCGCCCTTGCTCGGTCTTGTTGCGGCTGGCGCGCGCAATCGCCAACACTTTCAACTTGGCGGACCGGCTGCGGTCGCGCATCTGCGTGCCAGCCTTGCCCGCCACCTCAGTCACCTTCTTCATGATGCGCGTCAGCACGCGTACGCCGTCGCCCAGTAAAGTGCTGTCGGTTGGATAATGAACGTCGGTCTCCACTACCGTCGTATCGACCCGCATCTTACGGCCGGTTGCAATCTGCTCTTCCTGAGCGATCTCGACCACCCGCCGATGCAGTTTTTCGATCGCCTCCGGCCCCAGTTGACGCGCCAGGTTTCCCATCGTCCTGTCATCCGGAACCTTTTCGCCGCCGATTCGTGTGAACTCGCGATAGACCAGGTTGGCGCGTACTTCCCGCGACAGCGTTTCGTAACTCCAGTCGCGCACATGCTTCAACAGCAGCATGCGGAGCACGACCTCGGCAGGTGTTGCCTTGCGGCCCCGCGTTTTGCTCTTCTTGCAGCGCTTGGCCAACTCCTGCTGGATGATGAGCAGCAGGGCATCGTCTTCCAGCGCCTTATCCGCGTGCCGCATCCAGGGTTCCCAGAGATCCTCCACCGCCTCGGCGATGAAGCCGTCCGCGAAATTCCGCTGTAGGCGCCGAGTGGCGATCACGACTCGCGCTCCTGTTCTTTCGATTCCTCGCGGTCCAGGCGCAACAGGAACTGATTCAGTTCACTGATGGCCTCTAACCCCTCTTTGAACTTGCGGTACTGTTCGATGGCCTTGCGAACCCGGGGAATCTGGCCGGGACGCAGGCTCAGTTGGCGGGTCTTTCCGCCGGGATAACCCACATTGAGGACCCAAAGTGGATGGCCCTCGCCGCGGGCGCATTTCAGACATCCCGAGGAGTGACGGACGGTACGTTGGAGGAGCGAGCCGCGCAGGACTCCCTGTGCGGACGAGAGCTGGGCGGCGAGTTGATCTCGTTTGCGGATGGCCTTCTCCCGTGTCATCAATAC
>JBAUOG010000391.1:0-3591 GCA_049579625.1 Bryobacteraceae bacterium | reverse complement strand
TTCCCAAGGTTCCGTCTTAACGATGAAGGCACTGCGACAATCACTTCTACTGTTGGCGCTGGCGATTACTGCGAGCCTGCTGTTGGCGTCGGGTCCGGGATTCCGTTCGCAGCGGCAACTCGACGAGCACTACGGGAAACACGGCCAGGAGTTCGGAAACATAACCAGAGGCCAATACCTGGAATTGGCGCAGGCTCTTCGCGATGCGCCGAAGGGCGGGAACATCCTCGAGGCAGTGCGTACCGATGGGGTTATCACGCGCTTCGACCGCAGCCACGGCTACTTTGGCGCCTACAACCCGGATGGGACGATTCGAACGTTTTTCATCCCCAACATGGGCGAGAGCTATTTCAGGCGCCAGATAACGAAGGAGCACGAATAAGGCAGTCCAGGTGATTTCGGCCCGTATGTTGAAACGAAACCTACATGGCCGAGATCCGTTCAGTCCTGCGGATGAAAACTTGGAAAGCGACCGGCGATTTTACTTCCGCATGGAGAGCCAGACGTAGGCGTCTCGCGCGGGCGCCAGCCCCACAACCGGAGAAGAAGGACAATGTCACATAAACCTCATCTGACAGATCAGCAGATTGAAGAGTACCTGAGTGAGAACGGCTCACCTCCGCATGTGGTTCGCGCGGGAAGAGCCGGCCTAATCAGGAGATGGGGCGAGTTTGTCGACGAAGTAGAGAAGGGGTACAGGCTGGGGCTGGACGACTATCGCAACGACCTTGACCTGCGCGGAATCCTGGCAATGCTGGGTTTAGACGACGATCCTGGTGTCCAGGAATCCGACCTGCGGCTGGTCAAGATTCTGGAGCCTGCAGCTAAACGCATTTGGGAGAGTTGCGAAGGCAGTCCCTTCTGGGATTTTGGGTACCCCAGAAACGCAACCGGCGATTTGCTCGATGACTTGAGGGGCGAAGGCCTCGTTGCCGCACGGTGAACGGCCTGAGGAGGCTGTGCCACCGGCGAGGCGCCGGGCCAGAGGGCAAAAAGTATAGCACCATGACGCGCTGCTTTGGAATAGGCCGAAAGTCCCTATTTGAAGCCGACCTGCGATGTGGAAGAATTGAAAGATTCAGGGCCTATAGGGCGAGCGTCTCTAACTCACATCTTGATTCGCGACTTTATCAGAGGACGAATGAAACTTATTACCAGACTACCGGCTTCAGTTCTTGCTTTTGTGCTTCCTTTTTCCCTGTTCGCAGACCAAATCACGCTGAAAAACGGCGACCATCTCAGCGGCGCCGTTCAAAAACTCGACGGAAAGAATCTGATCTTCAAGTCGGACCTTGCGGGCGTCATCACGGTCCCCTTCGACGCAGTCACCGAGATCACGACTACGGCGCCGCTTACGATCGGCCTGAAAGATGGCAAGTCGGTAGTTGGACCAACCAAGCTGGAAGGTCCCAAGGTCGACGTTCAGACCGCTACGGCCGGCCCCGTGGAAACCCAGCGTGACGACATTCTTGCGCTCCGCAATATGGAGGAGCAAAAAGCATATGACGATCAAGTGGAGCTCTACCGTCACCCCAGCCTCATCCAGCTATGGACCGGCAGTTTTAACCTGGGCATCGGATTAGCCGAGGGCAACTCGAACACCTTCAACCTCACCACCGGTTTCAACGCCGTCCGAGATACACACAAGGACAAGACGACTTTGTACTTCTCATCCATCTATGGAACCGGCAAAACCTGTCCGGCAGCGCCATTGACGGGTCCGTGCACCACGCAGACAACCGCGAATTCCAACCATGGCGGCCTCATCTATAACCGCGATTTGAACCCTAAGCTTTACGTTTGGGGGCAGGTCGACTTTGCTAGCGATGAGTTTCAGCAGTTGGAGTTTCAGGTCAACCCGAGCGCGGGCTTCGGTTGGCACGCCATCAAAACGGATACATCCTATCTGGATGTGCTTGGCGGCGGATCGTTCAATCAGCAGTACTACACGACCTTTGATCGCAGCTCGGCCGAACTCGTGGTCGGCGACGAGTATGACAAGGTCTGGAAAAAGCGGAGCCACTTCCACGAGAGTCTTCGCTTCTTCCCGAATATGTCGTATCTCGGCCAGTACCGAGTCAACCTCGACCTGGTTGCCTCCACGGCCGTGAGCAAGCTGCTGACGATGAATGTCACCTTCAGCGACCGGTACACTTCCAATCCACCGCCTGGCACCAAGGACAACGACCTGATTCTTTCGGCCGGCGTCGGCGTGACCTTTTCCAAGCTGAAGTGAATTTTGTGAAAGAATTTTAAGGTGGGGAACTGGCTGGGACCCTTGCAATTCTCTGCCGAGTCGGATAGGTTCCTGTCAGCGGGTTAAAAGCGGGCTCGGACACGCATTCCTTTTATATAGGGGGCTTCTGACATGAGGTTGAAGAGATTGCTGTTGGTGCTGGCGGCGTCCGTGCTGCTGGTAGGCACAGCCGTGATTGCGGCGCCGCCGGACCAGGCCAGCAAGATGACCGACACGACCAAGAAGCAATTGGTGGATTTGAACAGCGCTTCGCAGGCTGATCTCGAGGCTCTTCCTGGTATCGGAGAAGCATACGCCAAGAAGATCATCGCCGGCCGTCCCTACGGTGGCAAGGACGAATTGGTGCAGAAGAAAATCCTCCCCGCCTCGGTCTACGCCAAGATCAAGGCACTGGTGATCGCAAAGCAGAAATAGTGAAGTGGCACATTAGTAGTAGGTGAGATGACATGTGCGGAGGTAATCCTCGGCGCCGATTGGAAAACTTGGCCCGTTTAGGTCAAAATAGAAATACTTAACCATGAGATCAATTTCTAACTCGACTCTTACGCAGGTAGCATTAACGCTGCAGGCTCTAGTCGTCTCTGTTTCCCTCGGATTAGCTGCCGACGCACCGTCTAGCGAACTCTGGCATGTTGCCGGGCCTTGGGGCGGGACTGCCACTTCGGTCGCCGTCGATCCCAAGAACCCGCAAGTCATTCTGGCCGGGGCCCGGAATTCACTTCTCTTTCAGTCTGAGAACGCCGGCGAGACCTGGCGTGCTTTGCCTTTACCAAAGCGCCAATTCGGCGAGGTTTCAACTATCCTTATTGACCCGCTCGATAACCACCATTACCTGGTCGGGATGGTTGGATCCGATCACGGCGGTCTTTTTGAAAGCTACGACGCGGGGGCAACCTGGACGCTTGTGCCGGACCTGAGTGGGTTTGGTGTGCGCGCCATCGCTGTCTCCCCCAGCGAACCAACCCACTTCGCCGCCGCCTCGCTTCACGGTGTCTTCCTGAGCTCCGACTCCGGAAAGACGTGGCGCAAGATCTCCGATCCGGACAACCTCGAGATGAGGGCTACCTCCGCGGTGGCGTTCGATACGAAGGACCCCGAGATCATTTACGCCGGGACCTCCCATCTTCCGTGGAAGACGCCGGATGGCGGGAAAACCTGGGAATCGATTCACGTGGGAATGATCGACGACTCCGACGTATTCTCGATTGCCGTTGACAAGACGACGCCGGAGCATATCTTCGCCAGCGCCTGCAGCGGCATCTATGCCAGCCTCGACCGCGGAGAGCAATGGCACAAGCTGCAAGGCATCCCCAATACACATCGCAGAACCCATA
>JBAUOG010000390.1:0-3097 GCA_049579625.1 Bryobacteraceae bacterium | reverse complement strand
GCAACTGCTCCAGGCCGTTCTCCATCAAATCCGGGTCGCAGTGGGCGCCCATGTTCTTAAACGTGTCTCCACCCCAGGTCGGCACTTCGGTCTGGATCAGGATGCCGTGGCGATCGCAATAATCCAGCACACGCCGGTCCTGCTGCCAGTGCACGCGCGTAAAGATACAGTTCAAGTTGCGGAGATCGGCGTGGTCATGCTCAATCCACGCCAGCGGCTCGGCCATGCCGAACTCCGGATTGCTTCCCGCCATTCGCTCCACGCCCATCAGCGTGACCCGTTCATTGTTGAGGTAGAAGTTCACGCCGCGCGTTTCAAACTTGCGGATCCCGAAAGTGGATTCCATCGTATGTTCACCGCCACCGGTCGCGCGGAATGTCACTTCCGCCCGGTAGAGATGGGGATGGTCGAAGTGCCAAGGTTTCGGGCCGTCGAGCGACGCCGAGAGCCGCGCCGTTTGTGAAGTCCCGACGTTTATTGACACCGGCTCGGCGCGGGCGCTCGTCAGAACCACCCGCCCGGTCTCTTCTTCGACAATGCGTAGCGACAGCGTGCCCCGCCGCGCCTTCACGTCCGCGTTTTGCAGGACTGCGGCGATGGTGAGAGCCGCCTTCCCGGACTTGAAATCCGGAACGGCATCGATAGCAAGACGCTTGAGGTAGGTCTTTGGCGTGACGAGCAGCTGCACCGGCCGGTATATGCCCCCGTCGTGCGCCCAATCGCTCGATCTGCCTCTCGGCAGCATGTGCTCGTCGAACCGGTTATCGACGCGCACCACCAGCGTGTTGGGCTGATTCCACTTCACCAGCTGTGTTAACTCAACCGTAAAGGCCGTGTAGGGTTTACGCAAATGCTCGCCGGCCAATTGGCCATTCACCCACACGCGCGCCGAATGGAAGACTGCCTCGAACTCAATCCGCATGTGAAGCCCTTGCCACTCCGGCCTCAGTTCGATCGTGCGTGCGTACCACGCCACGCCGCGGTAATCCGCCAGTGATTCCTCAATCTGCCAGGTATGCGGAACACAGACCGTGCGCCAGGCACCGTGCTTTCCCGGGTCAGCGAACCATTGCTCCCGGTCGCCCGAATTGTTTGGGTCGGTAACAAAGCTCCATTCGCCATTCAGGCTGAGCTCGCCGGTTGTTGCTTGCGTGGCGTCAGGAGATGCGACTATGGTCTGTTGTGTCGCGAGCGCCCCGGCCGCCAGTGCTGGGGTGAGTCGCAGAAATCGTCGTCGGGAAGACATGGACTTTGGCCAAATCTAGTGTGTCAAACCAGAAAGGCCGATCGGGGACCCCGGCCTGAAGCCACGATCACTAGCCTAGTTTTCGAGCGCCGGCGAAGCGGCAGCTCGCCGTGCGCGCTGCAGGCGTCTCCCCCCCTCGACGACGCTCAGTCCTACCTTGCCTAAAACGAGAGTGACCCGAAGCCACACGACCCGGTAGGACTTCTCACCTCTTCGCGCGCGGCCCTTGGCTCTCCATTGCCACTCTCAGAATGCGATTGATCCGTGTCTGATAGCCTCTGCCATGGCCTTTAAGCCACTCCAGCACGTCTGCGTCGAGCCGAATCGTGAGCTGCTTCTTAACCGGTGGCCAAGCCACCGTTGCCTTCTTAAGAAACTCATCCCCGAGGGGCGGGATGTCCGAATAGTCGATATAGGCATCCCTCATCCGATCAATCCGTGCCAAGTCTCTCTTGACGGAGTTCTTGCTCGGTTTTCTTCGCTTCATTCTTTTGGTATTGTAACTCTAATTGTAGTTACATCGCAAGGGAGTGTTCACCGCTAACTACCTCAATCCCCATCGGCACCCGGCTCTTCCTCGACCGCCGGTGCCTTCACGCGCCTGCCCGTGAGGAATGCCGTATTTACCGGATACACATCGGGATCGAAGATCACTGAATAGAAATGCCACACCAGGACCGCGAGCGTGGCCAGCACCGCTTCGTAGAAATGGATGGACGTCGCGCCATCCAGCCAGATCCTCGGCAGCAGCCGCATGATGAGGTTATTCGCCCACAGCGCCACGCCTGTGGCGATCATCACGATTGAGCCCCACAGCACCGCCCAGTATTCCGCCTTCTCGATGTAGCTGTGCGCGGAACGTCCGGGAGGGGTACGCAACAGCCCCAGGTTGTACGCGAAATTGGACACAGCCTCGCCGGGATCCTTCAGGTTCGGCAGCAGTTCCTTCCAGTGGTTACGCAGCTTGCGGTTCACCATCAGCGAGACCAGATGAGCCACCGATAGCGCGATGAACACAGCTCCCGCGATCCGGTGAATCAGGCTGCGCATGGGCCGCGCGCCTTCCATCAGCAGCAGCGGCTGCGCCCACCATTGATCCGGATACCGCAGCGCAAAACCGCTCCAGGCCAAGACCACGAACGACACCACCAGTAGTGCATGCTCAATCCGCTCGAACGGAAACATGCGCAGTTCCTCGTGTGAGGCGCCCGCGACCGCAGTTTTCACAGCGCCTGCATCCACGGCTCTCGCACTCGGCTTCGAAAACCGCAGCCGGATTACCTTGCGCACCCAATCGCCGCCCTGGTGCAGCAGCATCAACCCGATCGTCACGCAAATGATGGTCACGTAAATCAGCCGGATCCACTTCAGCGGCAACGGCTCCGCGCTGGCGGTCGCCACATGTACCGGGCTGATACCGAAGCGCTGGCCGGCGCCGGGGTGGCACTGCCCGCAAGTCTTCGGCAAATTCTTCACATTAACCGTTGACTTCGGGTCCGACGACGGCAGTATGTTGTGAACGCCGTGGCAACTGGCGCAGTTGGCCACCGTTTGCGACCCGCCCTTCGCGGCCAGTCCATGAAATGAGGAATCAAAACTCACCAGCCGGTCCGATGGCATTCCGAATTTACGTGTCAGCAGGACATTGTCGTGGCAGCCCCCACACGTCATTCGTATGTTCGCCGCATTCACCGGCGAATTCCCATCCGTGTGTTTGCTGATGTTGTGTTCGCCGTGGCAATCGGTGCACAGCGGCGCCTGGGCCACTCCGCGCGCCAGAGCTTGCCCATGCACACTCGCCTGATACTGCTCGGCGACTTTCGCATGGCAGCCGCCGCAGGTATCGGGGAC
>JBAUOG010000389.1:0-1571 GCA_049579625.1 Bryobacteraceae bacterium | reverse complement strand
GACTTAAGCCTCTAGAGATGCGAATAAATCCGGCCAAATGGGGCAGGGTGCGCGTCCGTTAAGTTCACTATTTGTTCTAATGTGACTCCGACCCGTGGGATCGTCAAGCCGCAAGGGATGGGGGCGGTCTGCAGTGCAGACCGCAGCCGATGGCGGGGTCAGTCCTGCTCGAGCAGCTTGCGGCCGCGCGGGGTCAGCACCAGCCGCGAGCCCTGCATGCTGCTGCCGTTCTGGAAGCGCACCAGGCCGTCGGAAATGGCGTCTTCCCAGATCGACAAATGCGGGCAGCTGCGCCGCCAGGCCTCCGCGTCCGCATAAGAGCGCGGGGCTTCCTCCACCCAGGCGAGGAATTGCTGCGTCAGCGCGTGCGCGGCGGCGAGGTTCGACATGACGGGCGACTTATAAACAATTCGTCCGATCGTTTCCATTCCGTCATTCCGGGACGGCGCGTAGCGCCGGGCCCGGAATCCAGGGCTTCACGCACTGCCCTGTCGCTCTGGATTCCGGGTTCGCAGTACGCTCCCGGTGAGGGCCGCCTTGCCGAAGTGACGACGATCGGGAAGTCATAGGACTACTCCTAGGGATAGCCCTATGACCAAGAGCGACCTGTTACCTTGGAACTGGCGCACAGAACGCCGTGCTGCCGCCTGATAGTCCGCTCGGAATCGAAACGGGGGAACCCATTGGGCTCCCCCGTCACGCCTTGGGCTGCTGGCTAGCAGCTACCACTTCGTATGGATGGGCAAAAAGTCGAACTCTATCAGCACCGGCTTCTCCCCTCTGTTTTCTACGTTAATCGTCCCATACGCATACGTCGCACGCACTGCGCCCGGAGCGAGATCCATCAGGTCACCATGTTGCGCCATCAACATGACGGTGTTCGATCCACGATTCTACACGACGAAGTAGATGGGCCCCTCAGTTTGAGAGAGCAAAGCCGCTCGCTTCGGCTCGATCCACTGGTTCCAGTGCCCAGTGCAACCCTTCTCGCGACTCGGCACCGTATGCTCTTGTTTCGCCGGCACTGCGCTCTTCCGCTTGGCCGGGACCGTACGCTTCCGCTTGGTGATCTTCATTTTTCACTCCTTGTGTCGGAAGCGATCGACTATCTGCCGGGCGCTGCACGAATGCATCCGACAACTCCCGACATGTCGCGTCTTGTCGCATGTGTCGGCCTTTCGCATCACGCGCCGATTGCGACATAAAGCTGGACGACATATGAATAGGCGAAGATGCCTATGTTTGGGGACGACGCAGAGCAGGCAACCCTAAGTCTGAAGTTGCTGACATGATCGATGAAGATTCGGACTGGATTTCGTTCGATGCTGCAGTCGCCCATGTGGAAGCGACGCAACAATGCCATCGAGAGAAGGCGATCGATTTAGTACGGCAGGCCGCAGACAATTTGAAGCTGAAGAGTAGAACGGTTGAGTCCTCGCCGAAGTGGATCATGTCATATAAGGCTGGAAAGCAAATATTTCATTCGGATTACGGCCAAAGAATCGAAGTCTGCCGCCAGAACGTTCTTGAACTTTGGCCAGAACGTCAAAAAGATGCAACGCGACCAGCGC
>JBAUOG010000388.1:0-3373 GCA_049579625.1 Bryobacteraceae bacterium | reverse complement strand
GGGTCACCCGTTCGCAAAAAGTACACTTGCAACATTCCATAATTCGTGCGCCAACGTTGAGTAGAAGTAATCCGCCTTCTTGAACAAGGAGAACGGCGGCATGTGGATCTCATCTGTCGCCGAGTTGTAGCAGGCTCGGGCACCCTGTTCGACGATCTTGGCTCCGGTCTGCTGAAAGAAACGCTCCGCGCGTTCGATGCGTTCCGCTTCCGGCAGCCGTGGTACTTCGGGCAATGCAAAACCGTCCACCTGGTCAGCGTTGAAGACGTGATAGGCGCGGGCAAAGCAACGGGACCGGGATTCTTCTATTTCGGAGTCGCTCTCGTCGCGTTCGGTTTCTTCGCCATAGAACTTCCAGAAGACGACGGTTGCCGATTTGGAGCCTTTGCGGACTTGCGCCCCGAGGTCGTTCCACTGTTGATAGGTGGCCCATAGATTGGTCTGAAAGCCCTGTTTCATGGCATCGGCCCAGAGGGCGAGAACATTGATGCCCCGGTAGCGGCGCTGGGTTTGGGCATTGGACGGCATGACGCCGAAGGTGTGCCAGGGCATTTCAAACTTGCTGCAACCCGCTTCGATGGCCTCGACGATGGAAGCGGTGATTTTCTCGTAAACGTCAGTTCGTTGGTTCATTGGGTGTTGTTCTTCTGTGTTTATTGGGAGTGCGGTGATCGCTCGATCACCCCTGCCTCCCTGGCGAAGGGCGCGGGTAGCAAGCGTCAAGCGGCTGAGCGGAGCTTTTTGGGGGAGACCTTCAGGGGGAACCAAAACCCCGCAGGGGCAGGGCGCTTGCGCGCGCGAGGAGCGGAGCTCCTTAGTCGAGGGTCGGTGTAGCGGCCCGGCCTTACCCAGATTCCTACGAAACGAAACCATCATGAGCGGGAACCGTTCACCCCCGAGGATGAAAATGCGAACTCCTGGCATAGCAAACACTACTGATTGCGGACCTTCGTAACCCATTGAAAAAACGTGGGCCGAATTTAATTTTCGGAAGAACTCCTTGACCCAGGAACGCCGGTGCTGGCGCCAAAGCCGGGCTGCGAGATGCCGAAAGAACGAAGCCAGCGACGGGTCGGAAAGACGGAGTTGCGGGCCTCAGTATTGCGTCCGAGGCTAGCCTTCAAATCTGTGCGAACGAACTCATATATCTGTTTCTAAGCCACTTAGCTCAGGGCTACCCAGGCCGACTGCGAGGCTCGTTAGGCCTCCACGGGTTTTTGCGAAACGAACTTGGCATGACGCTAACGACTGGGACGCCAGGCCGAGTTGGCGAGAAAAACGAAGCCAATCTGACATTGCACATGGCACCGAAGTGTTTTGCGAAACGAACCGCACGCGGCTGGATTCCGGTCACTCCCGGCAATGAAAATGGAGTCGGCCGACCGCTCGGTATTCACTTCGTTGGAAGAGCCGGATGTGGGCATCCTGCTCCGAAACGGAGAGCGGCGCCGGCGAGGGCGCCCGCCCCACGTCGAGTCGAATTTTGCGAAACGAAGTGGCTGAGAGCATCCCTAAGGATGCACAGCGCCTTTGAAAAAACAGAGCCGACCAGTCAGCCTTAAGCCCGGAGGCTCCCTCTCCGACTCGGCGCCCAGCGAGTTATTACGAAACGAACTGCCCCTGCCGGTTGAGCCGACAACCTACGAAATTGTCTGTTGGCCGAGTCACCGGAAAAAACAGAGCCAATCTTCTCGCGCTTCCAAAGCATGCGGATTTGCGAAACGAAGTTTCCTGAGCGGACTCGGTCAGCCCATCGATGAAAATGAAGCCCGTACCGGAGTCGAGCTTTCGGATTAACTTAGGCGGGTTTAGCAACCCGCCGCAGGTTGCCAACCTCTCCCGCTGTTCAGGGTAAGGCCGGGCGATCCGCCTTCTGCGCAGGCTGGTAGGCAAGGAGCTGATTCTGTTCAGCAAATAACTGAGTGAGGTCAGTGACCGCCTTGGGTCGCCGAGTCGGATCGGTGTGCAGACTGCGGGTGGTGAGTGATCAACCTCGGGCGCAAAGGGGTTATCAAAGGTGTCGCCTGGTACGCGGTCACTTTCCAGCGTTTTGCTATTTGTAGATCAATATCCGAGCTCCCGGCTCGGGATCAGTAAACATCTCGGGGGATTTCAATATCCAACGGAACCTGTTTGACCCTCCGCCGTGGTGTTCCTTCACATCGACCAAGTCGACCGCCCCAATTACGACTCCCCTCGGCAGGTCAGCAAAAGACTCGAATCCAGCCGCCTGGATCGCCTTCAGTGCCCTCGCGACTTGTTTTGGAGTGTCCCAGTTGGCGACCGGTGATGCCTGCCCGGCTTGGATCATGAGGCGACCACGGTGCCTAGGATCGTGGGTTCGATATTCCTCCCTTTTGAATCCCAGTACGATCAGGGTCGCGAACGGTTGCTGAACGGTTATCGCGCGGGTGAAATACATGGGTCTCCTTCTTCAGATTCCCGCTCCCTCTCTGTTATTTGGTGTAGCCGATCTGGGCCAAGAACGCGTCTTCCGCCGCGTGGGCGTCAGTGACCGACCCGGGATCCGGGTCAAAGGGACCCTCCTCCTGAGCATGAGGGTCGAGATTACGCGAAAGTAAATGGCCAAGGTGGGGATAGACACGAAGTTCGCACTTCCCTCCAGTCTGTTTGGCACGTTCACAAAAGCGTTGTGCCCCAACCAACGGCGTTTCGGTGTCGGCAGCTCCCTCGATAAGAAGAATTGGCGGTAGTTGTTTTTTGATGTTTTCGGCAGGAGAGATGTCGGCCGCTTGGGAGCGCGAGCCCAACAGCGATTGCGGCCAATGATCGTCTGCGATCGAGACGGCCGGCGAAAGCAGGATCAACGCATCGGGCACGGCGCTTATATCGCTTTCCTCCTCGTGAGGAAAGACTGCCATCGTCGCGGCCAGATGGCCACCAGCAGAAACTCCGTAGACTGCGATTCGATGCGGATCAATACCTAGCTCGGTGGCACTCCGGCGTGCCCAACGGATGAGATCTCGAGCATCCGCCATAGCTTCAAGGGGCGTAATGTTTTTTTGATCTGATAGACGGTATTCCCCTGCTATGGCAACCATCCCCAATCCTGCGTAACGCTTGGCATCATCGTACGTCCACTCCGGACTCCCGGCGTTCCAGCCACCTCCGTGAAGCAAGATGATCGCGGGCCGGGATCGGTCGCGGATGGACTTGGCGGGCCGAAAGACATGCGCGGTGAGCTTTGCTCCCGATGCGGTCTTGTACACGATGATTTCCGGACCAGAAGATGGCACTTGCGCATACGAAACGTTCGGAACGGCGGCAAAGAACAACAGGATGACAGACCACAGACTCGTGCTTTTCCGTGAGTTTGGAGAATTGCAATGCATGCCACCTACGTCCTTTCGCG
>JBAUOG010000387.1:0-1985 GCA_049579625.1 Bryobacteraceae bacterium | reverse complement strand
GGCAAGTAATGACGAGCCTATAAACGCTCCGAGTACAAAGGCACTCGTACCGTTTGGAGACGTAAGAGTCGAGAGGCCCAGGACGAGGACGAACACCGCGGCATGGCCCGCCAGATATCGCCAACTGATGAGAGGGCGGAGGCCTTCGGTGGGAATCAGTGCTTTATACAACTCTTGTGCCCGTTTATAGCCAAAGCAAATGAAGAGCGCTTCGAACGCGACGAGCCATCCCGCTATTTCTTGTCCGCCGAAACCTCGCTGAACTGTGAGCCCAGTGTGAACGTATACGGATAGCGGAATTAGTTCTAGAACGAGGAGCGAAGTAAGTACCAGGATGCGCTGAAGCAAACCTGCTTCCCGAAACCAAATCAAGAAGGGTTGTGCCTGTGTGCTCTTAGGGAGGGGTTGATTCACGTCTACGGGACCGTAGCGGTGACGGTTAGGAAAGCACAGACGGGCTTAAGCCGCGACTCTGCGGCCTAGGCAGACACTATCGTTTCCGTGCCGAGCGAAGAACCAGCAACGCGCCTGAAAGTAGCACCAAGGCGCTGACACCAGAGCCTGGATCTATTTCGGGCACGGGTTTTGCCATTAAAGAACCCGACATGCCCACAAACAACAATAGAAAACCTAGTGCCTTCTTCATTCGATTCCTTTCAGTCATCCGAGTCTACACACATAAGCTATGTACGTCAAGTAACCCTCAGTAGAATTCCGGGGTAGGCCGAGATTGTCCTCATCGCGCGGTGTTGTCCCTCTTCTCAAAATCAAAAATCACGCGTGCATGTTCGAGAAGTTGCACCACGTCGCTGGTAGCGGTTTCCGCCGGGGCGTTCTTGGATCTGAAGGATGTTATTGAAACTAAACAGTTTTTAACGCCCAGTGTGAGGGCGCGAGCCGTCTGACGCTTCTGAAGAACAGCAATGGGGAACCGGGCGCTCGAGTGTCTGTATTTCGGCGCGAGCTAGCGATTACCACTGAGCCATACCAGTCGGCAGCGATTGGGCGGATCCACCTTCGCAGGTTCGGCGAAGCCTCCGGAATTGGAGATCGTCCGGATCGTGGCGCCGCATCCCAAGACTTTGAACGGCGGTTGAGCAAAATAGGCCTGCCTCACGGCTCAGATGGAGTGTAAGCCAAGTTTTACCGTAGCTCCCTCCTGGGTTGAAGCGCCCCGGAGCCTCTCTGCATTTCTATCAGAACCGTATTTTTTCTAGCTGGATGCAAGCCCCCCTGCCCTGCATGATGAGTATTGGCGCCTGCGGCAGCGGCCATGCGAGTAGCGTCGGCTCGGTCGGTTGTCCATCAGCCATCAGCAGTACGTGTCTGCTTCGTAAGTCATAAGTTGTCGGCTGCTCTATGGCGCAACTGTTTCGGCCCAGTTCGAACACGATCGCAAAGGTATCCATCGCAGCAGTCGTCACGCTGCTCGGAGGTACCCTCTGTGTCGGCTACATCGTGGATCGCGGCCCGTGGATCACGTCAGTCCGGGTAGCGCCGGCTCAACCGATTCCATTCAGCCACAAACACCACGTGAAGGACGACGGTGTGGATTGCCGCTACTGCCATACCAGCGTCGAAACGTCTTCGTACGCGGGTCTTCCTCCCACCGAGACCTGCATGACCTGCCACTCACAAATCTGGTCGAACGCATCGGTCACTCAACAAATCCGCGAGAGTTGGGCAAGCGGTAAATCCATCGAGTGGACCCGGGTTCATGATCTGCCTGACTTTGTCTACTTCAACCACAGCATTCACATCGACAAGGGCATTGGCTGCTCGATCTGCCACGGTCAGGTGGATGAGATGCCGTTCATGTTCAAGGTCAACACTCTGAACATGAATTGGTGCCTTAACTGCCACCGGCAGCCGGAGAAGTACATCCGGCCCAAGTCCGAGGTCTTCAACATCGACTATGTATATCCCTCCAATCAGGACGAATTGGGCCGGCAGCTTGTGAAGGAATATCAGGTCCGGTCTTTGAC
>JBAUOG010000386.1:0-1834 GCA_049579625.1 Bryobacteraceae bacterium | reverse complement strand
CTCCATGCGTGCTCCCATGGGACCGAACCGACTCAAATTGGTCCGGGAATTCGTGCGCGACGGCGGAGCCCTCGCCATGATTGGCGGTTATGCGACGTTCACCGGCCGGCACAACGCTGGGAATTATAGCGGCACGCCGATTGAAGAGGCCCTTCCGGTCAACTGTCTCGAAAAAAATGACGACCGAATTGAGACTCCAGAGGGCGCACTTGCGCAAATTGCAGATCATAACCACCCTATCCTGCACGGACTGGATTGGGCAAGCGAGCCGATCTTCAACGGATATAATCGCGTGACAGCGAAACCAAATGCCCGCGTTCTCGCGCGAATCGGTGAGTCGAACGATCCGCTGTTGGTTGTTGGTGAATTTGGCAGCGGCCGGTCACTTGCGTTCACTTCGGATATTGCGCCGCACTGGGGCGCCGGATTCCAGGATTGGCCGTATTGCGGGCAGTTCCTCGATCAAATGGTGCTCTGGTTGGCCAGAGCAGACAGCGCATGAGCGAACATCCGCAACGGCTCGAGCGCTTGCGCGCTCTGATGCGGGAGCACGGCATGCAGGCCGTACTTCTTGGTACCGGAGCCAACCTGGCGTACTTTAGCGGCTATCCATCTCCGGACAAAAGCGTACCTCGGCCCTTTTTTGTTCTGTTGCCGCTGGAAACCGATCCGGTCTTTTTCACGCACACGGGACACGCGGCGGAAGTGAAAAGGTTTTCCTGGATCTCGGACGTTCGTATCTATCAGCAACTCGCGCGTGTTCCTGTCGAGAGCATAAAAGATACCCTTCGGGAGAAAGACCTGCTTGGCGCCACGATCGGCATGGAACTCGGCGCTGAGCAGGCCTTCGATTTCTCTCAACTGGAATTTCTTCGCTTACGCGGCGCCTTGGCTGATGCCACCCTTTCGGATGCCGCACCGCTGCTCTGGGCGCTACGGATGGTAAAGTCCCCGTGGGAGATCTCTTGCATACGGCAGGCTTGTAAGATAACCAGCGAAGCTTACCGCGCATCCTTCGGGTTCGCGACGAACGGAATGTCCGAGCGCGCAGTCTATCTCTTCATGAAAGACTATCTCACTCAGCATTCCGATGGGACAGTATTTCTCGCGATAACGTCCGGTTTGGGGAACTACGATCTCGTCACAAAGCCGCCTGAAGACCGCCCCCTTGTTGCGGGCGATCTGGTTTGGATGGATGCTGGCTGTACTGTCAACGGCTATTGGTCGGATTTCTCTCGCGCGGGGATTGTTGGAAAGCCCACGGACGAGCAATGCTATGCGCAAGACGCCATCCACCGGATCACGGCGAAGGCGGTCTCCGGAATGAGGCCGGGCGTATGCGCGTCAACGATTTGGCAGTTCTGCGCCCGGCAGCTCCAAGCCCTTCCATTTCGCACAACATCTTCAATTACCCAACTCGCCGCTCGTGTCGGTCACGGCATGGGACTAGCTATGACGGAGCCACCACACCTTGGATTGCACGATGAAACCGCTCTAAGGCAAGGCATGGTGATTACGATAGAGCCCGGCGTCGCTACCAGCTACGGAACATTCCATGTGGAAGAGAATGTTCTCATCACTGAAGACGGCTCAGAGGTACTCTCGCACTCGCCGCGGGACCTACAGGAGATTCGACTCTAAACGCCAATGCCTACAAAGTGGGAGATCAGCCGCCTCGCTCCGCTTAGCCGCAACCACCTTGAACTCGCCTTCGACGTAAAGATCCCTTTCATTGTTCTTCGCGGTCGCTCCGAGTCGCCGAGCGTAGTCATCCTGGCGGGCGTACATGGCGACGAATACGAAGGTGTCGCTGCCTTGCAGCGAATGGCAAAGG
>JBAUOG010000385.1:0-2410 GCA_049579625.1 Bryobacteraceae bacterium | reverse complement strand
GATGGTAATGTCATCTTTTTCGGAGGGAACCTGCGAGCAACGCACAACCTGGCGCGTAATGTGGCAGATGCCATTAAACAGTCAACTCTACCCGAGCCAGCGCCTTCGGTCCACGACCAGTAAGCATGGGACCTCGCTCGTATGAAGATTCTTGTGCTCAACTCCGATTCCAGCAGCCAGAAGGCTTGCATATTTGAAAGGAACTTCGGGAACTTCGGGGGACTGGACTGCGTGAGGAAATGAGACACGGTCCCAAGGGGACAGTTGCCGTTCGCTGAAATTCCGTTGGCGAACGGATGGTTTCCGGTTGAGGATGAGCATGGCAGAGGAAGCGCCGGCCCGCTCTTCTGAAGAGCAACCCGCCAAGGAATACTCTGCCGGAAACTCATCCTGATGAGTCGCGCGAGGACGGTCCTGTCTGTTCTCCTGTTTCAGTCTAGTAGCTCGGCGCATCAGGCCGTGGGGCATCAGGATAGATTTCCTCATGCCTTGGAAAACTAACGCCGCAGGCCGTGAGGAGTCGTTGCGGCCGGCCGCCGCTGACCTGGCCTCGAACTCTTCCGGCGTTATTAGGCACTACAACGCCGAATGTAAGTTTACCGTCGCAGTCCACGGGGCTCGCCGATTTCGAACACCTTTCTTCCGAAGCGGCGGGCATCTACCGACAATGCGCCGGGACCAATCATCGCCACACTGGCGCTCAGTGCGGCCAGGAATATGCGAATCCATGGTTCGGCATGATGAGCCGATGTCGGGGAGAAGGCAGCCGATGCCTCCGCGAGCACAACGATCGATCCGGCAACGGGCGTGAATAGCCCCGAGATCAGAAGAATCCCCGCGACCGCTGCAGTCAACTCCGGAATTGCGAGAAAGCGGACGGCCAACAGATCAGTTATCCCCCAATAGACGAGGGGTAAGCCCACAGTGACGCGCAGGAGCAGGAGTCCTTGGCCCGGCCAGCCATCAGGAAAGGCTGAGAATGAACGACGCAACAGAGCGCACCTCACTCTGATGGTGTAGCATCCGGGCAGCCATGAGCCACCCCGAAAGGTTAGGCGCAAACCCCCATTTCGAGGGGTCTCACCGAAGGTCGATGATCCCGCGCTTCAACCCGATCGTGACGGCGTGGGTCCGGTCATTAGCGTCGAGCTTAGCCAGAATGTTCTTGACGTAACCTTTGGCGCTTTCCTCGGAGATGTGGAGTTGAGCGGCGATCTCCTTGTTGGCATTGCCGCCCGCAATTAGCTTCAGCACGCTGATTTCCCGTGGCGTTAAGGCACTATCCATGGCATGCTCGGCGATCTCGGCCGCGACTTCAGAAGTCAGGCGCTTGTGACCCCCATGAACGGCACGGATCGTCTCCAGCAGTTCCTTCCGCAGCAAGCCTTTCAGCAGATAGCCCTGAGCGCCGGCCTGGAGGGCGCGCTTGACTTGGACATCCCCTGCATACGTCGTGAGTACGACGACGCGCGCTTGCGGAAACTCAGCACGAATCGCGTTGATCGCGTCGATGCCGCACATGTTCGGCATCTGCAGATCCATGAGTGTTACGTCCGGGCGGTGCTGTCGGAACTGCTCGATGGCTTCTCGCCCATCGCACGCCTCCGCGATCAACTCGATGTCCGCCTGGGTGCCAATCAGACGGGCGATGCCGTCGCGAACAATCGCGTGATCGTCTACAGCAAGGACTCGAATCACAGTCTCACCCCGTCACTCTAGGGAACCACGAAAAACGAGCGCGTGCCGGCGGCCTGGCGTAGGCGATCGAACCCGCAACGCTCAAATCGATTTCCGTCCCTGTTCCGGCCTCACTCAGAATAACCATTTTCGAACCGATCCGCCGGGAGCGCTCCCGCATTCCCGCCAAACCGTAGTGCCCAGCGCGCCCCTGTTCCGCGACTTCCGGAGCGATCCCCTTGCCGTCGTCGCGGATTCGCAGACGCAGGAGCTGCTCCTCAAATGTGAGTTCCGCTTCGATCCGGGTTGCGTCGGCGTGGGTGAAAGCATTTCGCAGCGCTTCGCGGGCTATGGTGTAAACTTCATCCCGAACGATCGGATCCAGATCGCGTACCGGTCCTTCGACAGCCAGACGGAAACTCGCACCATCCTTGCTCGCCAGTTCGTCCGCCACCGCCCGTATTGCGTCCGCAAGATCGCTGGTCGTAACCGACGACCGCAAATCCTGCACTGTTCGGCGGCCCTCGATGATGGCGCGGTCCCCGATCTCCAGAGTCTCTTCGAGTTCGTTCTTAGCCGCCCCACCAGGCAGCATCTCGTTGACTACCTCGAGGCGCAGCATGAATCCTTGAACGGTTTGCAACAGATTATCGTGCAAGTCGCGCGCGATCCGCATACGCTCATTCAGGCGGGCCTCGCTGGCGAGATGGAACTGCAGGTGGAGCTGCCGGAC
>JBAUOG010000384.1:0-4063 GCA_049579625.1 Bryobacteraceae bacterium | reverse complement strand
GGTGGAGTAAATGAGCTTTCCATCCGGCGTCCAGCCGACGACGGTGGCCCCGACGCCATCGAAGGTGTGGCGCTGGGGCAGGCCGCCCGAGGCCGGCATGGTGTAGACCTCTGTGGGGCCTTCGTAGGCGGCGGAGAAGGCAATTGTTTTGCCGTCCGGCGAGAAAGCGGCGTTGGTCTCCGATCCAGGATGGGTTGTCAGCCGTCGCGCCAGCCCCCCACTGATGCCGGCCTCCCACAGATCGCCCTCGGACGTGAAGACGACCGTATCGCCGTGGATCGCCGGAGAGCGATAGTAACCCTTGTTCGTCTGCGCCCACGCGCTCGGCACGAGAAGGAGCATGCCGGCAATCAGGAACTCAGTTCGCATAAACATAAAACGACCAAGATCATAGCGCATTTTCGTCTTGGACCGGTTTTGGCTGTGGTGCCGGTCGTGAACCGAAGGCCATTTGGCAATCGGCCCCGCGCTGGGGAATGGCGAGGCCTTAGGCATCCCGCGAACCAATCACAAAGAACCGACTTTTATTTATTTCGCCCTAACCTCTTTCTTCCCAATGTCTTCCCTTTAAATGCCGGGCCCGCATTTTGCAGTTGGAACCATAGCCCGTGTTAGGTCTGATTTAGGCGAAAGCCAATTCTCACGAACAGGTAGATACTATGTCTGACTTAGAGTGCAGCGCCGGCCCGGAATGAAACCATTCAACCCGGCCGCAGCGTCCTTGTGAGGAGGCCCGTGGAAAAGCTCGCTCACGGAACCGGTGTAGCCTTGGAGTTTCGCCCATGAAGCATCGAAGAATTGCTGCCGTTGTTATGTTAGTTTCTATCGCTACGGCGCCGGCGATTGCCCGGCAAAACGATCCGGGCACGACCCGATTAGCCGCGACCGCGAAGCTGTGGATCACGGTTAAGTATTTCCACCCCTACCTGGCCTATCAGGACATCGACTGGGACAAGGCGCTGGTGGAAGCGCTGCCCAGGATTCGAGGTGCGAAGTCGCCGGACGAGTATGCTTCAGCGACGCAGCAGATGCTCGATGCGCTGCACGATCCATTGACACACATGCTTGGCGCGGCATCTCAGAACGCTGCGGCAAGCCCAAAACCAGGCACCGGTAAGACTGACATGGGTACGGACATACCGGGCCAGCGAACCTGGGTGCACTACGGTCTGACCCCCGAGGCCGGCCCTGGTTATAGCGGTTACTATTCGGCTTTCTACACCAAGCCGGGGAGACGCCCTGCTCCTTTCGAGGGCACCGCATCTGCCGTGGAAACAGTCCCTGTGCCTCTCAGCGAAGGCCAAACGGCGGTGGTGCGGCTATCGGAATCCGTCTACGCGGATGGGATGTCGCCTGAGTCGGGTGCGAGGCTTCCTGCTTTTCCTACGCGCGTGGCCGAGCGCGCCTACGCGGAGATGAGTTATCCCGCCGTCGAGTATCGTCTGCTGGGCGCCTTCAAAATCTGGGGCGTTTTCAAGTATTTCTTTGCCTATCGCGACTTGCTCGACGAAGACTGGGACCAAATACTGCTAGATTACCTGCCGAAGTTCATCGCGGCAAAGGACGCGCTGGAATACAATCTCGCCGTTGCGGAGATGGTGACACATGTTCATGATTCACACGCCGGGGTGCAAAGCAAAGAACTGACCGCGTATTTCGGCGAGGCACCCGTCCCGGTACAACTGCGGTTGATCGATAGGAAGCCGGTGGTGACGCGCATCTACGATGACGCCGCCACAGCAGCGGGAATCAAAGTTGGCGACATTGTGCACAGCGTCGATGGCGAGGACATTGCACAGCGTGTGAACCGCGAGGCGAAATACCTGTCGGCCTCGACCAATCAGTGGTTAGGTTACACGACGGTGAGGCGGGTGCTTAACGGTCCGGATGGGTCGATGGCGACGTTGGTGGTGAGCGACGGCGAAGGGCAGAAGGAAGTAAAACTGGAGCGCCACGTGGCCTACTCCGCGAAGATGAGCGAAGGCCAGCGTTCTGGCGAGGTGATGAAACTGCTGGACGGCAACATTGGATATGCCGATCTCGACCGCTTGACCCCTGACCAAGTCGACGCGATGTTCGAGAAGTTTCGCGAGACGAAAGCCATCATCTTCGACGTGCGCGGATACCCGAAGGGCACGGCTTGGGCCATTGCGCCCCGCCTGACCGACAAGCAAGATGTGGAGGCGGCCATCTTCACCGGGCCGATCACGATGGCACCCGACCTGCCGAACGGCGAATCAACGCACCCTTCGTCCACCTACTTCTTCGTGCAGACTATTCCGCACAGTGATAAGTGGAAGTACAAGGGAAAGACGGTGATGCTGATCGACGAACGAACCATCAGCCAGGCCGAGCATACCGGGCTCTTTCTGCAAGCCGCGAACAAGACACAGCTCATCGGCAGCCCCACGGCCGGCGCGAACGGAGACGTTACAAATTTTGTCGTTCCCGGCGGCATTACCATCGGTTTCTCGGGGCACGACGTGCGGATGGCAAGCGGCGGGCAGTTGCAACGGAACGGCTTACAGCCCGACGTGTTGGTGGTTCCTACGCTCAATGGAATTCGCCACGGGCGGGACGAAGTACTGGAAAAGGCGATTGAATACCTCTCGCAGTAACCTATGCCATGGCCGTGCTCGTCGTTTGGCTAGCGGAAGCACACCCGCATTGATGGCAGGAGTGGCATGGCTATTAGAATGGCCAGGAGGGTTTTCTACTTGAGCATCCTGAACAGCAGCTTGATCACCCGCCGGACAGCGGGCCTGGGCATCTCTCAACTGCTGGCGGCGAGCGGCACCGATCACGGCAGCACTGACCCCTTAACGGAACGCGCGCACGCTCTGATGAAAGCCAAGTTCGAGGAACAGAAGTTCATGGGTGTCGCGGTGATCGCCGTCAACGGATCTCCGATCTTCGAAAAATCGTTCGGCTGGGCCGACCTCGAATGGGAAGTGCCACAAACCCCGCTGGCGATCTTCCGCCTGGGTGCTCTGACGAAAACGTTCACCGCGGCGGCGATTCTTCAACTGGCCCAGAAAGGCAGTCTTCAGATTGAAGGCGCTATTGGCAGCCACGTGCAGGACCTGCCCAAGGCGTGGCAGCACATCACGCTGCATCAACTGATGACGCACTCCTCCGGGATCGCCAACTACACCAGCCAGCCGGGATTCTGGAGCCAGGTTGTAATGAAACCCAATACGCCGCAGGAACTGGTGGGCGTTGTGAAGGACAAGCCGCTGGAGTTCGAGCCGGGCAAGCGCTGGGGGTACAGCAATACCAACTACGTATTGCTTGGAATGGTGATTGAGCAGGTCTCTGGCATGAAGTATTGCGACTACCTGCAGCAGAACATTCTGGGCCCGCTTGACTTGAAGAATACGGGTTACGACTTAGGCCGGGCCGTCTTAAAGCATCGTGCCCGCGGATACGCGACCTCATCGGGTGGTATCGTGAACGCCGGCTACATCGACATGAGCGTGCCCTATTCGGCTAGCGGCGTGCACTCCACCGTAAATGATATGCTTCGCTGGGACCAAGCTCTGTATACGGACAAGCTGCTCTCGAAGACTTGGCGGGACCGGATGTTTTCGGGGCATGTGACAACCCCCGTGAACAACAGCAGCTACGGCTACGGGTGGTTTATCGGTAAACAGAACGGGCGAACGCTGCACACGCACGAAGGGAACTTTCCGGGCTTTGCCACCATGATGTCGCGTTATCCGGAGTCACGAACCTGCATCATTCTGCTTTCGAATCTCGCGACGCCCCACATCGGCAAAATGGGTGATGATCTCGCGGATATCGTGTTCGGCGTCAAGGGTGCTTAGCCCAGTTTGCTGTTCGACTTGCGTTTTCGACGGAAGAGCACACCGGCCGCCACCAATCCGCCGCCCATGAGCAGGGCGGATAACGGTTCTGGCGTAGCGACCGGCGACTGGGGAGTCTGCTGGGTGGGACCGGACGGCCCCCCGGACGGCGGGTCGATGAGTTCGACCGCATATTGCACTCCGTTGAATACACCTGCTCCGACGATGTCGCCATTGTTATCGATGCCATAGGCCTC
>JBAUOG010000383.1:0-2727 GCA_049579625.1 Bryobacteraceae bacterium | reverse complement strand
ATCCGTGAACAGGTCTTGAAGGTGCTCGAAGGAGCCCGTCAGGATAAGACCATCGGCGCACCGCTCGAAGCGGCGGTGACGCTGGAGGCGGGCGAAGAACTGTACTCGCTGCTTGAAAAGCATTCCGCCGAATTGCCCGGGCTGTTCATCGTGTCCCAGTTGGCCTTGCGGAAGAGTGCCGCGGCCGGCGCCGCGCCGCCGCTTGCCATCACCGTGGACCGTGCGCAAGGCGACAAGTGCGAGCGCTGTTGGAAGTACACCCTCGACGTTGGGCAGGACCTCGACTTCCCCACCATTTGCCTGTCCTGCGCCGCTGCGGTTCGAGAGATTCTGCGCGACCGGGAAGCCACCGGTCTGCTTGTCACCGGGAAGAGCTAATACGTGGAGCAGATCGACCAACCGGAACATCCGCTGGAGGGAGGGGCCGTTCCTTCGCGCTGGCTGCCCTTTCTCATCGCCGCGGCCATCGTTGTCCTCGACCGGTTCAGCAAGATCTGGATTCGCACGAACCTGTCTTCTTACGATTCCATCAACGTGATTCGCGGCTGGTTTCGTATTGTCCACACGGAGAATCCCGGCGCGGCTTTCGGCGTACTCGCGGACGGCAACCCCATGCTGCGGAGCGTCGTCCTCATTGGTGTCGCAGTAATCGTATTGGTCTTCGTCGTCATGGCGCTTTGGAAGCGTTCGAACGGACTCGCTTCCGCTGCCACCCGGCTCGGTCTGGCGCTCATTTTAGGAGGAGCCGCCGGGAACCTCTATGACCGGGTGACGCGTGGCACCGTCACCGATTTTTTGGAGGTCTACAATGGCGGCTGGACCTTTCCGGCCTTCAATGTGGCCGATAGTGCGATCACAGTAGGTTCTGCGTTTCTCATCATCGATCTCCTCCGGCCAAGGAAGAAACCAGCAACCGAATCACCCACCGTCATATCGAATTAGGTAGAAGTTGTTCCCCAAACTCTTCAGCATCGGTTCCTTCTTCATACCAACCTACGGCGTGCTCGTCGCTCTGGGCTTCCTCGCGGGCCTGTTCGTGACGCTGCGGCTGGCCCGGCGTGTCCATCTGCCTGCCGAGAAGATCAGCAATCTGGCCATCTACTGTGCACTCGGCGGCATCGCCGGCGCCAAGCTGTTCATGTTCCTCTTCGACTGGAACTTTTACGTTCACAACCCGCAGGAAATCTTCACTCTCAGCACCCTCCAGGCGGCCGGTGTTTTTCATGGCGGCCTGCTGCTGGCCCTGCTAGTCGCCTTGCTCTACATCCGGGGTCAACAGCTGCCTCTGTTGTTAACTCTCGACACGTTCGCGCCCGGAATTGCACTCGGCCACGCCATCGGCCGCTTGGGCTGTTTCGCGGCGGGATGCTGTTGGGGCAAAGAGTGCCATCTACCCTGGGCGGTTTACTTCCGCAGCCAGGAAGCCGCGCAAGTTCCGCTCGGGGTGCCGCTGCATCCCGCCCAACTGTACGAATCGGCGACCAATCTTCTGATTTTCGGACTCCTCTACCGTCTCACCGGCCGAACACATCGCGACGGGCAGATCTTCGGCCTGTATTTGATCCTCTACGGCCTTGCGCGCTTCATCATCGAGTTCTTCCGGGTTCACGAACAGTCCCTGGTTTTTGACCTATCGCTCACTCAGTGGATTTCGCTCGCCCTGGTTGCTCTCGGAGCCCTGATCTTATGGGCCCGCCAGCGCCCGGCTGCCCTCGCCACGCAGCATTAGGCCGCCGTGGCAGGGGGCTTTCAGCCTGTGAGTTTCTTCACCAAGCGATAAAGCTCATACGAGAATGAATTGATGAGCGGCGTGCGAATCGACAAATGGCTCTGGGCCGCCCGGTTCTTCAAGACTCGCTCGCTCGCCTCCCGGGCCTGCGACCTCGGCCGGATCGAATCCAACGGCCAACCAGCCAAGCCTTCTCGCGAGATCCGTGTTGGCGACATGTTGCAAGTGAAAAACGATGGCGGCGACTTTCAGGTGGAAGTTCTGATTCTCAGCGAGATGCGCGGACCGGCGGCGGTCGCACAGATGCTCTGCCGTGAAACCGAGGCGAGCCGGGATTTGAGGATGAAGCTAGCCGAAGAACGTAAAGCAACGCCGCACTTCGAAGCGCTGCGCGAAGGCAAACCCTCCAAACGCGACCGCCGTGAACTCGGCCGCCTTCGCGGCAGAATGTAGGTTCGCCGATCCCCGTCAGCAACCGAGAACTGTTGTTTACATAACGATCACACGGCCTTGCCGAGGCAAGCCACTCGAGTCGGGCTTCCTTTAACTGGCTTCTGAAAAGCGCTCACAGCCTGAAGGCTGTGCCACGGGCGGTGCTAACTCATTGATAACACGTGGCACAGGCTTTAGCCTGTGAAGGAGGCGCGGGGCGTTTAAGTCTTCTTTAGGAGCCTGCTAAACATCTGGCGAGTTGGTGGTTGTTTGTGGGGACAGTTTCCTGTACTCTGGCAAAGAAAAGGCGAATCATGAACCTTACACTCGACCTTGGTGATCTGGCGAACACTGCTCTGCAGCCAGCGATAGCAATCGAAACGGCGGTTGCGAAACTCCAGGAATGGATGCAGCAGGATGGCTCTCCCATCCGGGCGATTCGCCGCGACCCGGCGCGTGAAGCCCGGTACCTGCCCATGCCCGACGCGGTCGATGCCCGGCTCCGGGACGCGCTTGCGGCGAAGTCCATCCAGCAGCTCTATACGCACCAGGCCGAGGCCGTGGAG
>JBAUOG010000382.1:0-5920 GCA_049579625.1 Bryobacteraceae bacterium | reverse complement strand
GTCTCCGAGCGGAACGCCCAGCTTGATCTGCGCCAGGAATGAGTCCCGATCTGCGGCGCGCAAGGGAGTCCAGCCTTCCTCGCCTTTGATCGAGTCTTCCTCACCTTCCTTATAAATGCCGGCGGGCAACATGCCAAAGGGCTGGTCGAGGGCCGCGACCTTCTTCACGTAGTAGTCGGCGTAGAGAACTAAAGCGGAGTACCACTCGATCCAGCGCGCGTCATTCGGGAAGGTCTCACACAAATGCACCAGCGCCACCAGCGGGGCTTGCTCTTCGCCCTTATGGAATCGATGGAAGATGTGTTGTTTGTCCTGACCGGTGTAAAAGAAACCGGTAATGGCCGGGTTCCACGGTTGAAGCGTGCGCTCCTGAGAGGCAAGCACGATGGTTCCAAACTCGAAAGCTTTGTCGCGGTAGATCTGCCTGCCTGTGGCGCGGTACAGATCGGCGGATGCGATGGCGCCCAGACTCGCGCGCTCCAATTCGTCCGGCGCACCATAAGCTGCCTTCACTGGCTTGGCGGTCTTCAGCCCTTCGATCGCGAAGCGCCAGTCGTCTTCCGCGATCAGTAGGCTACGGGCTGCCAACTCGGGATCGCTGGTTTTGAGAACACGTGCAGCCAGGGCCTCCGCGGCGCTCACACGCAAGTTCCAAGCGGGATCGTTGGTGGCGTTGCCGAAGCGATCGTCTGCATCGCCCATGATCCCGTTCGTCCAGTAACTGATCAACTGGCCGGTGGTCCGAAAGCCGTCGCCGAAGCGAGTCTTCAAAACCCAGGCCAATCCCCACTCGGACTCGTCAATCACTCGTTTTGAGAGCTCGGGGTCAAGGCCTTGCTGCTGAAGGCGGTCGGCCAACGACAGCAGGGCGTACACGATATCGACTGTATTGCCGGTCGCGGTCAGATCGCCCGCGTCGTGATAGCCGCCGTTGACAATGATTCGTTTATCGCCATGAACGCCGTAGCAATCCTGATGACATCGCCCGTGGATGCCCGGAATCTCCATGCCGCAGCGCTCCGTGTAGAGGAAGTTGAGGGCCTTCAGTATGCTGCCTCGCCAGGCATCGTCGCCGATATGAAACGTCCGCGTGACCAAGTCGCCCGCGCGAATTACGTAGTCGCCCGGCTGATGGATCTCCGAGAACTCCATAATCTGGTATTGCCCCAACGCGGTTTTCTGGGTGGAGACCGTTTTGGTCAGAACCACTTGGTTCGTGCCTGCTCGAATGACGGAGAACTCAGCCGCCGTCAGGCCGCTTGCGATGGCCGACTTGGGAGCGCCGGCGCCATAACCGCTGTGGCTGAAAGCGATCCGACCGCCCGCCACGTCCCAGCCTTCGATATGGTCCGGGTCGACCTGCTGCAGTTCCAGCTGATCCAGATCGAGAATCGTGTTGTCACCCAAGTCAGGCAACTTCTTGGGCAGGCTGTATGCAAAATCAAGTGCCGTCACCTTCTCACGATCGAGCGGCGTGATCTCCCACACCACGTGATTCCAAGTGTGGTTTTCCAAAATGATGGATTCGTGACGCCCTTCGTTATACCGGTCGGGCAGTTTGTGTTTGCCATCGTTGTGGAGCGTAATGGAGAAGGAAATGGCGGGGGCGCCCACTACGTCCGCATAAACCCAAATCGAAATGCGGTTGAAGCGGCCCCAATCGTCGCCTGGAATCTTGCGCGTGGCCACCATGTCGGCCCATTCCGCATCTCCACCCGCGACAGCAACCGTGCTGCCCGCGTGCATGCGTAATGCGGACTTTCCTTCCCTGAATCGCTGAGTGGTCAGCGTCATGTCGCCCGCGCCTTTGAAAGACCAGGCGGAGAGGTCTTCCATGCTGTCGAGTAACTGAGAACGCAAGACTGGCTTGTTGAGCCAGCGAAGATACGCTCCGTCCTCCGTGCCTGGCGCGAGAGGCCGTCCATCGGGCGTCTGGGCAGCCAGCAGCGATGAAAACACGCACAGTAGGCAGAAGGTTGTGTTCATACTCAAGTGGCTATTGTACCGGCGGCCCTCGGCCGTCAGGACGCCAAGGCTCGTTGGAGCCGAAGAGGACAGCGTGAGTCGCGGCGGATGCCCACGGTCGCTAGCGAATGGTCACACCGAAAATTCGCGAGGTGATGGCCACGTTGCCAGCGCTTCAAGGATCCCTCACTAACCGCCAGTCACCGCCACGCGAAGCAGTGCTCTTTGTTGGGCACTTCTCGGCTGGGGAGTTGCTCTCCGCTTCCGCACACGACGCCTCTTTCGATTTGCTAGGCACACCAGCTGAAGCTGCATCCTGCGCTACATCGTTCGGGTGACCTTGCTGAGCGTGCGCGGCCGGTCGGGATCAAGACCTTTCACTTCGGCGAGGCTGGCGGCGAACAGTTGGCCCGGAATGATGTACGGGATCGGCGTGAAGATCTCTTCCGGAATTGCGTTCTTCCTGCCGAGCTTGGCTGGTATCACGACAGCGCTCTTTTCGAGGCCGGGAAGAGACTGCGCTTCTTTGTTGCTGCGGTCGGTGATCAACAGGGTTTCGGCCTTCAACGACTGGAGCTTCTCAAGCATCTCGCGGCTTGATTTCCAGGTGACGCCGGGCGGCGCGAAGACGAATGCCGGGAATGAGGCGTCTAGCATGGCGATGGGACCATGGAGCAAATCGGCGGACGAAAACCGTTCGGCAATCACGTAACAAGTTTCCATCAATTTCAACGCGAACTCGAATGAGTTGGAGTAGTTCAGGCCGCGACCAATGCAGACGGCATGCTGCATAAAGCAGTAACGTTCCGCCCGTGCCCGAAGCTCGGTCTCCAACTCCAGCGCCGAGGCAGCCCATTCGGGAAGCATTTGCAGATCCTCCAACCGAATGGGGGCGCCCAGGGCGTGGGCGAGAAGGTAGAACAAGAAGATCTGGCCGGTGTAGGTCTTGGTGGCGGCGACGCTCTTTTCTTTGCCCGCGCGGACGAGAAAAGCATCAGCCGCGAGTTTCGCGAGCGTACTATCCGGCTCATTCGTAATGCCAATCGTGTGGGCGCCCGCCTCCTTCGCGCGCTCGAGGACAAGGTTTGTATCGGTCGATTCGCCGGATTGCGAAATGGCGACGACCAGCGTGTCCTGGAGGTCCAGGCGACCGCCATAAAGCGTAAAGACAGAAGGAGCGGCGAGAGAGACGGGGATGCCGGTGGTGATCTCGATCAGGTAGCGGCCGAACTGAGCGGCATTGTCCGAAGTTCCGCGAGCGGCCAGGACGACCAGGCGCGGACGGTGCGCTTCAAGATGACGTTTCAGGCGCTGCACTTTGCGCCACTCTGCCTTCAGGGTGCGCTCAATGGCAGCCGGCTGCTGCTTGATCTCGTCGCGCATGGTGGACATGAGTTGAGGATAACAACGGAAGTGTTGGGTGTAGGAAAGTCGGGAATTGGTTGCCGGTGCAGAAAACAAGAAGCCGCGGGACAGCCCCACGCCGGCGCATGAAAGCGTCAAACGATGATCCACCCCGCGGCTGCTAACACTTGCTGGACTCGTGTAAACGGTGTTCGAGGCCAGCGACGGTGTCTTACACTTTCTTCTTCTTGGGCTTCTTGGTTTCTTTCTTGCGGTCCATGCTTTTTGCCATCAGACAAATTCTCCCTTCGCCTAGATTATGGCCTGTTTTGGGGTGCCGGGTCGAGTCCGAATTTCATCGCGGCACGGGCGTTTCCAATCCAAGGGCCTGGGATAAGGTCTAAACGCCGCCTTTCTGAAGGCAGTATCCGATGCAAGAAAAAGCGGGAACCCAAGCCGGTAAGCTGAATTCCCGCTTGAACCGGGGACGGCGAGGGCGTTGGAATCTACTGTGGGTGGTAGTAGAAGTTGTATGGAAGCGTGCCCCCGGGAATAGCTATCGAGAAGATATCGAAACCGGGTAAGGGCTGCGTGTTTTCCGCCCTGACGGAATCGAGGCTGTTCGGGCCGATCACGAGAGCCTCGAGAATGGTGGGGGCGATCTGTGTGGTGAAGACCGGAGAATTGTAGGTCACGGGTTTCGTAAACGCCGGATTCGAAACCAGCAGCATTACGTTAGTGTCGTCCTGCGCGCGGCCGCCGTGTTCGGAGATCTTATGCTTGCCGCCCGTGTAAACCACACCGACATTGGGAGCGACGATGATATCCGGCGTCCGGGGATCGATTAACGGATCGGGATAGAGGAGCTTCAAGGAATTACCGTAGAAGATTTCGCCCGCGCCGTATTCCGTTTCGTTCGCTTCGAGCGCCTCAACGGCGGCCACGGTCTTGGTCTGATCAGCGAGCCAGACCATCGAGACGTCGTCTTCATCCGCGTTGACCACGCTGCTGGCGCCCAAGGCGTTTTGAATGATCACGCTGGGCGGATTCGTGGTTGAATCGTCGGCCGGAATCCGGAAGGTGCGTTTGGGGTCGATGGGAGACTGGCCGTGTTTTGCGGTAATGATAATCAGCGTGCTGTTGGTGAGACCCGCACTCTTCAAAGCCGCGACAAACTTTCCAATGGAGGTATCGACAAACTGGATTTCGCTGAGCAACTTAGGTGTTGGGGTGCCGCCAGCATCCATGTAGCCGCCCGGAACGCCGTTTTCTACCAGTTTTTGCCCCACACTGACCGCCTGGAAGTTCATCCCGAAGATGGCCGGGACTTGGCCTTTGGGCTGCCCGGAGGACGTAAGGCCATTAATCCAGTTCAGGACGGCGTTCACTTTCAAGGAATCGTAACACTGAATATTCTGAAAGCTCTGGGTCCAGTCGTTGCCCGCGGGAGGAGGATCGGGTAGCGGGTTGCAGCCTGTCACCGAGGGGAGCGGGACCGCATAGGAGTTCACTTCCGGTGTGTACAAGTCGTCCACTCCGCCCCCGGGGTGGCCATTCACGATGTCGTACGCAAAGTGCTTGTCAGACCAAGCCGTGTAGCCGCCATTCGACTTGATCACGTCGAAGATCGTATTCACACGAACGTATTGGTGGGGGTAAACAGGCATGCAGGTATTTGGGTCGCGGGGCAGGTAGTCCGGGTTGATACCACCGCCTCCATTCAGCTTGGTGTAGTCATACGTGATGCTTTCGTCCAACTCGACGATGGTCCCGACCGGGCCGGGGCACGGACCGCCCGGTACGCCGTAGGGCGTAGTTACTTTGGGCGGGGCGAGCGACCGATCGTAGCTAACGTCGTAGTAAACACCGACTGAGCGGGGCGTGCCACCTGTAAGCTCAGAAAGCAAGCCCGGGAATGAGTCGGATGGTTTGGTTGTCGATGCATTTGTGTAGTTGACACCCATGGTTTGGAGCTGGGCCAAGCTAGGGCAGTAGGGCTTTCCTCCGTTAGCACCGGGAATCCCTTGTGCGCAGTTGGCAAAATCCAGGGCATGCATGCCATCGATACTGATCAGCATGACGTTCTTGATGTTTGATCCGGGCAAGACAGGAGCGACGGATTGGGCCGTGAGGCTGGAGGGAGCAATTGATAGCAGAAACGGAAGCGCTAAACCAGCTATCGTTGATTTCCTGGTCATTTGTAAGTCCTTTCGGTTAACCACCAACAGGTACCTTATCAGCGCTTTACTAGCGACACATGACGATCTGGTGAACGATGGGTTAATTTAAAGTCTATTGATTTACCAGGGGGAAATGTGTTGTTGCAAGTAACAGTTGCACCACTTCCCGAGTTCAATGTTCACCTGAAGTAGTAAGGTTCAGAGGGGCGTAGCTCTAATGAAGCCTGGGCTGACGAAACATAATCTGAGAAAGTTCCACGCCAACGGCACGACCCGTATTCGCCGCCCGCTCACTCTGGCGCTGGTTCTGCTCACTCTGGCGCTGGTTCTAATGTGGAGGCCGGGATTGGCGGTAGCGGCGGACGATTTCAACTCCTGGTGGCCGAAGTTCCAAGCGGCCGTTGCCGCCCATGATGTTCAAGCCGTGGCGC
>JBAUOG010000381.1:0-9624 GCA_049579625.1 Bryobacteraceae bacterium | reverse complement strand
GTGGCAAGGCGGATGGATGCTGCATCCGAGCATCAAACCGACCGGTATGAAGGGCGAATGGCCCGATTATGCGATGGGTCGCTACAAAGAGTACTACCTCAGCCGAAAAGCGGAGGACATTAAGAACCTGGTGGAGGACATCAAGAACCTTTAGGCCCCGTTTCACTTCATCACAGCGGGTTTGAGCGCTTGGATTGGAAACGCTATGATCCTTGAGGACGGTTACTTCCTGCGTGCGAAGGGCGAAGGCGTGAGAGAACACTGCGGCGTTTATGTAGTGGTGCTGTTTTCATGCGTCTGCTTCGGGCAGACCGTCGATTCGCCTTCCACCCAATCTCTGAACAGCCTGATTTCGCGTGCTGAAAAGAACGATGCGGCGGCTCAGTATTCTCTGGGCAAGACGTACGTGGACGGGAGGGACGTCCCAAGGGATTTCGGCCAGGCTGCGCGCTGGTACCGCAAGGCTGCAGACCAGGGATACCCGGAAGCGGAGAACGCTGTTGGATTCCTGTACGACAACGGCCAAGGTGTGCCCCAGGACCACGCTGAGGCTGCGCGCTGGTACCGAAAGGCCGCTGACCAGGGACTCGCTGATGCGGATCTCAACCTTGCCTCGCTCTACGACACCGGCCAGGGTGTGCCGCAAGACCATGCCGAGGCGGCGCGCTGGTATCGAAAGGCAGCGGAGCACGGCGATCCTGACGCGGCCTTCGACCTGGGTGTGATGTACGAGGACGGTCAAGGCGTAGAACGCGATAACACCGAGGCGGCTCATTGGTATCGCAGAGCCGCCGAGCAGGATATTGCGGTTGCACAGACGGCGCTTGCCAGGCTTTACGCGAACGGTCGCGGTGTCTCCCGCGATCCGGTCGAAGCGGTCAATTGGCTTCGCAAGGCTGCGGAGCGCGGCTTCGCGCCAGCCTTGCATGACTTGGGCGCCGCCTATGCGGATGGCCGGGGAGTGCCACAAGACTACCTCGAGGCTTATATGTGGATGGACTTGGCCGCCTTTCGCGCCCGGGGGCCGCTGCGAGAGCAATCTAGCGCCGATCGCGGCGCGATGGCGCGCAAGATAACTCCCGAGCAGGCCGCCACGGCAGATCGCCGCGGGCTGGAGTGGAAGAAGAAATGGGCTCCCTAGCCGGTGCCCCGGCCGGCGGGGCTAGTAGTGCTCCTCGCTCCACCGCCATCCGTCAGAAGGGCGAAGAATGCTCACCATGCGCAACTTGCGTTCCTCGGGGTAGCGCGATGGATTTCCGGTAATAACCACGTGATCACCGGGCCTCAGGGTGTCCCAAGACACTCCGGCTCGGCCGAGTTGGCCGCCGCCGCCCCACTCGACGGTCCGAATCTCGATGCGCCCCGCTTGGTCTGCGACCTTGATCTGAACGAACGAATGGGGGCTGCGAAACAGGAATTGGGTCACTGTGCCCTCGATGACAACGGTCGTGTCGAGGCGATACGATGCGATCAGGGAGTGGTGGGCGTCCGCGACTTCGCAGGTGGCAATCGCGAGCGCCAAGGCCAGGAATAGTTGAGCTTTCACAGTCGTCCTAGTGCCTGTGACCATGAATAGCACGCCGAGACGAATCGATAAAAGCATACTCTGCGGCGTGAGTGCGAAAGCCGGGATGGCTCTCGGCTCAGGCGGCTAACAGCCGGCGCCACGTGAGCTCCAGCGGCAAGTAAGTGGCGAATATAAGGCGAATAAGCGACTTACAGGTTTATTCCTGCTAGAAAGTTCTTGATATCCGGAATCGGTCGTGCTTAATATCTAAGTACCAGGCAGGACTGTTTAGGGTAACGCAGGTTCTCGCAGGAATAAAATGAGTGGTCAACTTGAATCGCCGGTGACGGTGGAGGCCCCTTACGGCTTTCAGGCCGCCCGTACGGACGATCAAGGAAGACTTAAATTGCCGGCCGCGATCACCCAATATTTCGCGGCGCTTAGGGAAACGCGCGTCTTCGTCACGACCTTGGACGAGGTGACGGGACGGATTTACACGATTTCGAAGTGGAGGGAGATCCTGGATCTGTTGTCGAAGCCCGGTGAAGGGGCGGCGGAGCGTGCGCATCGCCGGTTCATCGCCAAGCATTATGGCGCCGATGCGGAAATCCAGGCGCAAGGCCGGATACTGCTTCCCGCAGTGCTGCGGAAGAAGCTGGAGTTGGACAACGCGGCGGCTCATTTGGACTGTGTCAACGGGCATGTCGAGATTTACAGCGAGGCGACCTACAACAAGTATCTGACACAGGCGCAGATGAGTGTAGCGAATAATTCTAGTTTGTTGGCGGAGCTGGGGCTGTAGGGCGGCGTCGGTTCTGGTGGTGGGAAAGATCAGTGAACTTCAATGAGCAGCGAGCCGCGGCACTATCCGGTCCTGCTCAAAGAGACGTTGGAGTATTTGGCGGTGAAGCCGGAGGGCATCTATATAGATGTCACCGCGGGCCTGGGGGGGCACACAGGAGCAATCGCGGAACGGCTCACGAGCGGTTTGGTTATCAGCTGCGATCGGGACGAGGAGTCGTTGGAGATCGCGAAGCGGAACACGGAGCGGTACGCGGAACGCGTCCGGTTTCATCATGGCGAGTTCTCGACGTTGGATGCGGCGTTGAGTGCGAATGGTTTGGAGAGGGTGGACGGAGTGGTTGCTGACCTGGGGGTAAGCCGATATCAGCTGGCGAGTAGCGAGCGTGGGTTCTCGCTGATGGAAGACGGCCCCTTAGATATGAGGATGAGCCGCAGCGACCCGGAGTCGGCGGCTGACCTCGTGAACTTCTTGCCGGAAAAGGCGCTCGCCGATCTGATTTATCAGCTCGGGGAAGAAAGGAGAAGCCGAAGAATAGCTAGAGCAATCGTTCGCGCGCGGCCGATTCACACAACCGGCCGGCTGGCCCAAGTGATTGAATCGGCCGTGCCGCGGACGGGAAAGATCCATCCGGCGACGCAGACTTTCATGGCGCTGAGGTTGAGCACCAATCGCGAGTTGGAGGAGTTGAAAGAGCTACTCCGGATTGTACCGGAGAAGTTGAGGCAGGGGGGACGGTTTGTGGTTCTGACTTTTATGTCAACCGAAGACCGGATTGTGAAGCAGGCATTTCAGTCGTTGTCTCGTGAGAAACGAGCGACGATCCTAACGAAGCATGTCGTTAGGCCCACGGAGGAAGAGCTGTCGGAGAACCCGCCATCGCGCAGCGCCAAGCTGCGGGCGCTGGCGATGAACTAGGAAGAGGAAGACAATGGCCACACTGGCGACATTCGTGAATCGGTTCGTCGGCGCTCGGAGTTTCGATGCGATTGACCACGAAACCTCCCATCCCCGGGTGGAGACCTGCCGGCTGCGCCCGCTACCGAACGAGGATGTTTACCTGTTCGTGAAGCGCATCGACAATCACGCGGTGGTGCGGGCCATCGATCCATCGGCACGGCGCGCGAGGACCAACTCGATGCTGACCAGCTTTGGTCTGGCGGTGGTATTTATCGCGGGCTTGGCTCCGGCAGCGTACAACACAATGGAGGGCTACCACATTCAGAGTTTGCGGAAGACCCAGGTGGAGCTGAAGAAGCAGATCAACGCGCTTGATATCCAGGAGGCAGACCTGCTCACACCGGCACGCCTGCACGCGATCGCTGAGCGCATGGGCCTGCGTGATCCCGCGCCTGGACACTTGCAATACCTCGACGGAAAACCCGCCGAGGCGCGCAACCGCGAGCCGGGAGCGTCCGTCGTGGGCGAGAACCACTAGCTCTCGGGTGCGCTGCGCCGCAGTCCGCACTCAAAGTGAGCTTCAAAGAGTATGGAATCTCCGCCGCTCGCACCCCTGTCGAAGTCCGTAAACCGTCTGCTTATCATGAGCCTGGTCCTGGCTGCCTGGGTTCTGCTCATTCTGGGCCGGCTGTTCCAATTGCAGGTTCTGCAGCATGACAAGTATTTGTCGCTGGCGAGAAGGCAACAGGAACGGCTGGAGTTGGTCCCCGCTCTTCGAGGCACCATATATGATTCGACCGGAACGCTGCTGGCGATCAACAAGTTTTCGAAGTTGGCGATCGTCAATCCCACCCGTATTCCGGATAAGGCCATGGCAGCGGGCCTGTTAAGCAGCGTCCTGCCCGTCCCTGCCCAAACACTGCAGACTGCACTCGAGGAAACGGCCAACTCGAGCCACCCGGGCTTTCTCGTGGTCAGCACCAACGTTACGAAGGAGCAGGCGGACGCATTAGGCGCGCTGAATCTGGAATGGCTGGAGCTGCGGGACGGCACCACGCGCTGGTATCCCAACCATCAACTGGCAGCACATGTCATCGGCAATGTGAACTTTGACGGCATAGGAGTGGCCGGCATCGAGAAGCGCTTGAACCAGGATCTGACTGGCGAGCCAGGGCAGATTCGCGTGGCGCACGATGTGTACGGCCAAGCCTACGAGCAGGAGCAAGAAAAGGCGCCGCAGAACGGAAAGAACATCACCCTGACGATCGACGCGCGGCTTCAGGATGTCGCGGAAGCCGCAATCCAAGACGCTGTAGTGAAGAATCATGCGGAGCACGGCAGCCTGGTGGCGATGGACCCTTACACTGGCGAGGTCAAGGCGCTGGCCAACTATCCGACCTACGATCTGGATGAGCGGCTGCTGCCCGGCCAACCCGCAACGGGCCGCGAGAACCTGGCGGTGATGGCGCCCTTTGAGCCGGGATCCGTGTTCAAAGTGATAACGCTGTCGGCCGCTCTGCAGACCACGACGTTGACTCCGCTGAGCGTCATCAACTGTGGCAATGGCAGTATCCGGATCGGTAGTCGAGTCATTAAAGACCACAAGAGTTATTCGTCACTCGCGATGCAGGATGTGCTTGCGTTTTCCAGCAACGTGGGCGCGATTCGCATCGGCATGGAAGTAGGCAACGAGAATCTGTACAACTACATCCGGCTGTTTGGATTCGGGCAGAGAACCGGGATCGAGTTGCCGGCGGAAGCGCCCGGCATGTTGCGCCCGCTGAGGCGCTGGCAGCAGGGTTCCATCGGGTCGGTGGCGATGGGACACGAGATCAGCGTGACTTCGGTGCAACTGGCGCAAGCCGGCTCCGTCATAGCAAACGGGGGCTTCCGGGTGGCGCCCCGCGTCGTGCAGTTTAAGCAAGTTCCCGGCGGACCCAAGGAGATTGTGAAGGAGCCGGAGCGCGTCCGCGTGCTGGAGCCGGCCAACGTGGTGACCATGCGGCAGATGATGGAGCGGGTTGTCATCTACCCTGGCGGAACGGGACGGCGGGCCAAGGTGATCGGCTATACGACGGCCGGGAAGACCGGCACGGCGCAGATCTTCGACTTCCAACATCACGTTTACACACACAAATACAACGCCTCGTTCATGGGCTTTGTGCCGGTAGTGAATCCTCGCATCGTGATTGCGGTCACCGTTACAGGAACGACTGGCGAAGTCGGTTATGGCGGCGTTGCGTCCGCTCCAGCGTTCCAACGGGTGGCGGAAGTGGCGATGCGGCTGATTGGCGTTCCTCGCGATATGCCGGACGACGTGAAGCTGCAGGAGCCGAAGCATCGCCCGGCGAACGAAGACAATGATCTGTCGATCGCCGAGTTGGGCGACCCACTGACACCCGAGGATTGGAAAGAGGGACTGGGTGATTCGGAAGGCGCCATCAGCGAGACTGCGCCAGCCTATAACGGCCCGGTCGTGCCGAAACTAACGGGAATGACCGAACTCGAGGTGGTGAAGTTCTCAGCAGAGAAAGGGTTGTTGGTGGAAGTGACCGGGCACGGCCTTGCGGTGGATCAACAGCCGGCGCCAGGCGCGCCGCTTTCGCCGGGCGAGCGGATCCGCGTAAAGTTCAGGCGGCTCTAGAGGAAACGATTGGCGTACATGCTTGCAGCATCCGGCGGCGCTTATCAGAGGGCAGGTTCTCCATGAAACTGGAGCAGATCCTGACCGGCGTGGAGCTCGTGTCTCTCTTGCCGGGTGCGCTGGGAGATGCGGAAATCAAGGGGCTCGCGTACGACTCGCGTAAGACCACAATCGGATATCTGTTCTTTGCGTTCGCCGGCGCCAAGGCGGACGGTGCACGTTTTGCGAACGCGGCGGTTCAAAAAGGCGCGGTCGCGGTGGTCAGTGACCGGCCGGATCCAGGCGGCATCGCTGGGCCGTGGCTGCAAGTGGCGCACGGGCGCCGGGCGCTGGCTATCGCCTCGCGAAACTTCTATAACCATCCGGACGAGCGGCTGGCCCTGACCGCTGTGACGGGCACGAACGGTAAGACCACCAGCACTTCATTGATTGACGCGATGCTGCGGTCGTCCGGCAAGACCACGGCGTTGATAGGAACGATTGAGTACCACTTGGCCGGGCGGGTTCTTCCAGCGGTTAACACCACACCCGAATCGCTCGACCTGTTCGCGATGTTTCACGATCTGGAACAGGTTGGCGGCACCCACGTGACGCTGGAGGCGTCGTCGCACGCTTTGGATCTGGGCCGTGTCTACGGGATGCAGTTTCACACCGCGGCCTTTACGAACTTCACACGTGACCATTTGGATTACCACCACACGATGGATGCCTACTTCGCAGCGAAACAGCTGCTGTTCCGGCCGCAGAGCGCTCCTCCCCCACGCTTTGCGGTCGTGAATGCCGATGACGAAGGCGGGCGGCGGCTGGACTTGGCCTCCGAGACCGACGTGATCTGGTACGGCATCGACAAGCCGCCGCCCACACGGCGAGAACGGTGGCTGAGGGCGGTCGACATACAGTCGTCGTTCGAAGGCTTGCGTTTCGATGTCGAGGATGGCGGTCGCCGCTTCACGATCGAGTCGGCCCTGGTTGGAAACATCAACGTGTACAACATCCTGCTGGCCTGCGGAGCCGGCTTGTCGCTGGGGCTGCGCGAAGACGAGATACAGAAAGGTTTGCAGACGTTGACGAGAATACCAGGGCGTTTTGAACGGGTTGAAGAAGGCCAGCCGTTCATGGTGGTGGTGGACTACGCGCATACGGACGACGCGTTGCGTAATGTGATTGCCGCCGCGAGAGCAATGAAACCGAAGCGAGTGATAACGCTGTTCGGCTGCGGCGGGGACCGCGATCGAACCAAGCGGCCGCTTATGGGCATGGCGGCAGCGGAATTGAGCGACTACGTGGTGCTTACTTCCGACAACCCGCGCAGCGAGGATCCACTCGCAATCATGAATGACGCGATGGTGGGCTTACAGCGGTTCGATACGCCGCACCTGGCGGAGCCTGATCGCGAGAAGGCCATCCGCACGGCGATCCAAAAAGCCGAGCCCGGCGACGTGGTGATCCTGGCGGGCAAGGGCCATGAGACATATCAGATTTTGAAAGACGGTCCGATTCCGTTCGATGACCGGGAAGTGGCGCGACGCGCTCTCCATTCGTTCGGGTATCCCAAGCGGCGGAGTTCCAACGGCAGGTAGGCAATCGAGAATTCCATGGAGATTCCGTTAGCACAAATCGCGGACGTGCTTCAGCTTGCGGAAGTCGCGCGACGGGTGCGTGCGGAGGACGAGGAAGGCCAGAGTCCGCTTGCTGACGCGCGCGGTTCAGTGTTGAGCGATGGGGAAGCCCAAGTGCGTGCTCAGGGACTGAGGTTGGTGGCTAAAAGTTGGGGCATTGACTCGCGGACGATTGCGCCGGGGGATGTTTTCTTTGCGATCCCGGGTGAGCATCACAACGGCCATGCCTTTGTGCGGGATGTGTTTCGAAAGGGGGCGGTGGCGGCGGTAGTGAGCCAGTGCGTGGCGGATGCCGGTGGCCTTCAATTGCGGGTGGACAACACCGTCGACGCATTGCAGCGGATGGCCGCCTGGGCTCGCCAACGATGGGGACGGACGATTGTCGGAGTTACCGGCAGCGCGGGGAAGACCACGACGAAAGATGTGATTGCCGCACTTCTAGCGACGCGTTACCGGGTAGGCAAAACCACGGGAAACTTCAACAACTATCTGGGCCTGCCATTATCGCTGCTGCGTTTGCCCGACTCGGCCCAAGTGGGCGTGATCGAGCTGGGAATGAATCACGCGGGTGAGATCCGGGATCTGGCGAAGCTGGCCAGACCACAGATCGGCGTGGTCACAAATGTCGGCTACGCGCATATGGAGGCATTTGATTCCGTGGATGGCATCGCCTTGGCGAAGCGCGAATTGATCGAGGCCTTGCCATCGACCGGCACGGCCGTGCTGAACGCGGACGACCCAAGGGTGGCGCGATTTGCCGAAGTTCATGGCGGACCCGTTGTGACCTACGGAACTTCGGCGGGCGCGACGGTGCGTGCCGAAAACATCGTGCTGGGCCCCGATGGAGTGGCGTTTGATGCCGCTGGAGTCCACTTCCGCAGCCATTTGATGGGTCGTCATGGCATTCTGAACATTCTGGCGGGGCTCGCGGTGGCGAGTCTCTTTGACGTGGATTCCCGGGATCTGGTGGAACCGGTCTCCCAGTTGGAGCCCGGACCCATGCGCGGTGAGCGCCGCGTGTGGCGCGGGATCACAGTCCTGAACGATAGCTACAACTCCAACCCGGACGCCGTACGATTCATGGTCGACGTGCTGAAGGGGGAACCGGCGCAGCGGCGCATCGCCGTGCTGGGGGAGATGCTCGAACTTGGCCGTTGGGCCGAGGCCCTGCATCGCGAGGTTGGCGAATGCCTCGCCGAGGCAGGGATTGATGTGCTCGTTGGCATACGCGGCGCTGGCAGTTTCACAGTTGACGCAGCAATCAGCGGCGGTATGAGCAGTCACGCCGCGTACTTTTTCAACGAGCCGGAAGAAGCCGGAGCCTTTCTGCGGGACTTTGTCAGGCCAGGCGATGCGATTTTGTTCAAGGGGTCGCGGGGGTCGCACGTGGAGCGGGCCCTCGCCATCATGGAATCGTAAGCATGCTTTACTGGCTTCTCTACCGGGTTCTTCGTGTGTATTTCCCGCCCTTCCGGGTGTTTCAGTACATTACGACACGCATTGCGCTGGCGAGTCTGACGGCGCTGTTCCTTTCGCTGGTGCTGGGGCCGTGGGTCATCAGAAAACTGCGTGAGATGTCGTTTGGGCAGCACATCCGCGAGGATGGCCCGAAGTCGCATCAGAAGAAGGCCGGAACGCCGACCATGGGGGGCGTGCTGATGGTGGGGTCGATCGTGATTCCCACGCTGCTGTGGACGGATCTGTCGAATCCTTATGTGTGGATTGCGCTGCTAGGCCTGGTCGGCTTCGGCGCGGTCGGTTTTATCGATGATTACCAGAAGGTTGCCAGGAAGCGCAACCTGGGGCTGACCGCGAAACAGAAGTTTTGGGGGCAAGTTGCGGTCGCGATGCTGGTGGGTTTCCTGCTACTGCTGCTGCACGCGAAAGCTCAATACTCGACCGCGGTTAACGTGCCGTTCTTCAAGCAGTTCCACCCACAACTGCTGATCGACGGCCTTACCAAGAACTTCTGGACGTATCCGCTGGCCTTCGTGCCGTTCTATGTCTTTATCGTTTTCATCATGGTGGGCTCCTCGAATTCAGTGAACCTGACCGACGGGCTGGATGGCCTTGCGACCGGGCTGATGGTGATTGCTTCGGGGGCCATGACGGCGCTGGCGTATGTCTCCGGAAACGTGAAGCTGGCGGAGTA
>JBAUOG010000380.1:0-5030 GCA_049579625.1 Bryobacteraceae bacterium | reverse complement strand
AACGGCGAGCGCCACTGTAACAAGTGGATAAAGAGACGTTGCGGTTGTGATGATAGCCGCATTGCGGCCCGTTCCGTAAGCAGCGAACAGCGCCAGCTGCCCGACAGCTGAAAGAATTCCCACGGTAAGGCCAAAGAAGATACCTTTGCGGCTTCTCTCGATTCGAAAGCGTTGCATTACAAGCACTGCCACGAGTACAGGTACGCCTCCCCAGGTGAAGAGATATTGCATCGTTGGTGCTGGAATCTCCTCAGATCCCAACTTCGAGAAGATCGCCCAGGGTACCCAACAAGCTACGCAAAAGACGCAACACCAGAGCCAGCGAGCTCGAAGAACTGAAGAAACTTGCATACGGTCTCCTTTTAAGAAAACTGCCTTATCGATATTCGGGCTCGATATTCTTCCCGGCCAGCAATGCCGAGGTTCGCGTGAAACAGGCTACCGCCAACATACCCGCTCTCCGGGGCGTAGCCCGGCGGCGCAAGCGGAAGGGAATCCGAAAGAGCAGCTGACGTGATGAACATGTCGGTCAAATCAGGGCCACCGAAGGCCACCGAAGACGTTTGCTTTGCGGGTACCGAGAGAATTCGCTCAATAACACCATCGGGATCATAGCGAACAACACAGCCTCCGAACCAATGGGCACACCAGACGTAGCCCTCGGCGTCCACCGTGAGGCCGTCCGGAAGGCCGGAACTCCTTGGCACTCTCACGAACTCGCGGCGGTTGCGGATATCTCCGGTTCGGACGTCATAGTCATACGCAAAAATCAGCCGTTCGACGGAGTCGGCAAAATACAACGTCCGTAGATCCGGCGCAAACCCCAGTCCGTTCGACAGGTGGATGCCTTCATCGACGATGATGGCCGAACCGTCCTGGTTGACTCTAATTAAGTGCCCGAGAGCATAGTCATCGCGGTTCGGATCGTAAAACCAGGAGCCCGCAAACAGGCGCCCTCTTGGATCGGCGACACAATCGTTCATGTTGCATCGCTGTCCGTCGACCTCGCTCACCACCAGTTGCGGTGTGCCCAAGCCATTCCACAGCCAAATACCGGAACTGTTTACGACCACCCAGCTGGTACCATCTCCTGAGCCCGTATCGTTAAAGGCCGCGCCGCATATCTCAAAGTCCTGACTGACAATTGCGCTCTGACGCGTTCCCCAGTCATAGGAATAGAAGCGCCGGCCCGTCATATCGGTCCAATACAGGCGTTGGCCCTTTACGTCCCAAAGCGGGTTCTCTCCGCAAAGGTCGTTGTAATCAGCGATGGCAAGGACGGAGTTTTTGGGCAACCAAGTACGCTCGCTACGTGGAACATATCATACCTATCATATGAGTCGTTGGTCAACATTAATCGCCTAGGATTTATAAGCCTTCTAAACGCTGATAGATGCCTTTGCCAATACGCCTCCATCGCAAAGCAGGTGCGAGCCTGTGACGTAGTCCGAATCATCCGAAAGTAGCCAAACTACTGCCCTTGCGATATCTTGCGGCTGACCCAGACGGCCCAATGGGATTTCCCGATTGAGTTGCGTCCGCATCTGCTCGACCTGAGCCGGAGGAACGTTATTCCACATCATTCCGGTCTCGGTCGCACCCGGGACAACGGCGTTCACTCGAATCCTGTTGCGGGCATAATCGACTGCCATACAACGCACCAGAGCCGATATACCCGCTTTAGTCGCGCTATAAGCGCCTACACCCCCCACTGGAAGAGCAACTGAACCGCACGGAGACGAGGTGCATACGATTGATCCACCGACATCCGTTCCAATCATTTGCTGCAAACCAAGCTTACAGGTGAGAAAGACGCCTGTCAGATTCACCGCGATGACCTGATTCCATTTTGCGATCGGCAGTTCGTGGATCATCCCTGCTTCATCAATCCCCGCGTTTGCAAAAACTCCCCACACCGGGCCAAACCTCTCGGCTGATTCGTGAAAAGCTGCCTCAATTTCGCTTTCCTGGACGACATCGCATGGAAATCCTATTGCTTCCGCGCCAATGGCTTGGCATAGTTTTGCTGTTTGCTCTACTGCATTCTGATTCTTGTCGAGAAGGGCAAGTTGATCCGCCCGTTTCGCGCACGCCAAGGCGGTTGCGCGTCCGATTCCGCTGCCAGCTCCTGTAATTAAGATTGTTCGCATCGGTGACTCCCCTATTCGAGCCTTGTGATCCAGTGTCAGCTTGGCTTTATCGTTCTACTACATGACGGCGCTTCTGGAATTCAAGCTGTTAGACGAGTCCGACGTCGGAGATCGACAGCGGAGTCAGTCATGAGTCTTGCTTTGCCGTCATGACCAACCTGTTCTATAGGACAGATCTAAGGACAAAATGCGGTGTCGCATACCTTCTGCGCCAGCGAGGGCAGAATCTGAACCTTGCCGATGTTATAACGCTTTCGTGAATCCTCGCCGGAGATGCCAAGGCGAATGCGAGGATTGCCATCCGGGCCGACCAGAGCAATTCGGACGTCATAGTTGCCAGGAGAAAGTTCCTTCGGCAGCCGAAAAACAGAAATAACAGGATGCTCTTGGCCTGCGATCCAATCTGTTTCATCGAATGATCCCGCAACCGCACTGAACTTGTCGTTGCCCTGCTCGTCGGTCAAGTACAGCTTCAGAGGATGTCGTTCGTAGAGACGTCCCACGTTGCGGTTCACCCATGTCTGTTTGACCACGAAGAGGTTTCCCGCCGGCAACGATTCGCGCCAGCTCAGTGATTCGGGCACTAACCGGTATCCTAGACCCCCACTGCGCAACGCGCGCTGGAATACCGGTGTCTGCTCCTTCATGGCCCTAAGGTAAGTCTCCACCGTGAAATAGTAGTGGGTGTAATTGGCATGCCAGAGCAATGCCACATCGAGATTCTCATCCAAGGTTCCGTGGGTGCGTTGATCCATCATGTCATCGTAGTTCCAGTTACCCTCCGCAATAATTGGGTGTGAACGCCAATTCTCTTCCGCCGTGATCCAGTCAAAGCTGCTTTCCAAGCCGTCAATGAAACCGGTCCAGATTAAAGCGAAACCATTGCGTAAGCCCACGTCTAGCCCCTTGCTCCGCAAAAAGCCATCGTACTTTAGATATTTGCTGGTGTCCCAATCTGGCCCACCGAACTCGAGCAAGCGAATGTGTTGAAAAGTCTCGATGTAAACCTCTATGATGCTGGCCAGCAGATCGTGCTTGACCTCCAGACTGGGAAACGGATAGTGAGAATACCAAGTGGCCCAGTCCGCCCAGTGCCCGTACCCCATCACCTGAAGAAGCGCGACGGGTGAGCCCTGTTTGTCATAGCGCTGAGCGAAGGCAGTGAGAAAGTTCTTAAGCGCGGGCAAGTAGAGGCGTTTATAGGAGGGGTCGAGATAATCCGGTTCCCGCTGTTTTACCCCTCCGTTGCCAGCATATTCACGATAACGCAAGCCTTTGGCCCAAAGCCAGTCAGGCAGGACTCTTGCTCCGGGATGGCCGTTCCAACCGGCGTCATCGGTGACCCAGAAACGGACCACTGCGTTCTTGTTTCGCGCAGCCCAGTACTGCACAACGTCATCGAACGAACTCCAGTTGAATTGCCCTTCCTTTGGCTCGATGCTGGCCCAGTCCCAATCGACGAGGATCCAGTTGAAAAGAGGAGCGTCACCGCCAAAACCTGTCGTATTTTGCTCAACAGTATAGTTCCGTTCATTATTCCCAAAGCCTTTAGGCCCAACCCACAATCCCCAGCCCATATAAGGATTGGGGAGCGGATCCTCGATCTCCATCGGATGGAAAGTACGATATGGTCCACCGAACTCGTCGGCTGCCGAGCAGGCGAAAGCTAGCACAAGGAGAACGAAACAGATGCGTAATCCCATAACTTATCATACCTATCATATGTCCTGTGGGTACTGCAAGCTTTACCGGAGAAATGATATGGGCGCAAGTTGGCAGTACCAACGTCCGGCTATTCGAACTTCCGCGGTCGCGTCGTAGAATGACTGTAGACCTCCGAAATCCAACCCCTTCACCGTCCGACTCGACACTCAGAAAACTCGAGGCTGTGACGCCTATGAGAACAGAGCAATTCAACAGCGCGACTCAGGGTGAAGACTACTACGAAAAGCTTGGTGTCACAAAAATCATCAACGCCGCCGGTACTTACACGATGTTCTCGTCCTCCATCATGCCTCTGTCTGTTCAAGCGGCGGTGGCGCTTGCTGCGCGACACTCGGTCCGACTGCTCGATTTGCAGAGAGCGGCCGGAGAGTACATTGCAAGGGCGCTTAGGTGTGAAGCTGCGCTCGTCACCGCCGGCGCCTCTTCCGCGATTACTCTTGGCACAGCGGCGTGTCTGAGCGTCGCCAATGCTGAGGCAATTGGCAAAATCCCAGTGGACATGACTGGTCTCAGAGACGAGGTCATTGTACAGCGTGCGCACCGCTACGACTACGATCATTCTCTTACTAACTGTGGCATCCGATTTGTTGAGGTCAACACGACCAGAGACTACGAAGAGGCTTTTTCAGATCGCACGGCTATGGCGCACTTCTTCAATGCTGCCTCCGCTGGTGAGATCAGTCGCGAAGATTGGGTTCGAATCGCACACCAAAACGGTATTCCCTGTTTGAACGATGCAGCGGCGGACGTTCCTCCGATCTCCAATCTCTGGAACTACACGGCCATGGGCTTCGATCTGGTAGCGTTCTCCGGAGGCAAAGGTATGCGCGGCCCTCAAAATGCGGGCCTGCTGCTCGGCCGTCGCGAACTGATCTTGGCGGCGTCGCGAAATAATAGTCCATTCGATGGAACCGTAGGCCGCGGAATGAAGGTCGCAAAGGAACAAATAGTCGGAATGGTTGCTGCGGTGGATTGGTTCCTCAGCCAATCCGATGATGGAATGGAGCTTGAATTTCGGGAGCGCGCCCTCCGCATCGCCGAGGAGCTGCGTGATCTTCCTACACTTGAAGCCACTATTGCCAGACCACCAGTCGCAAACCATGTTCCCCATCTTCTATTGCGCTATGACCCGCTTCGAATTCTGATTACGTCCTC
>JBAUOG010000379.1:0-3218 GCA_049579625.1 Bryobacteraceae bacterium | reverse complement strand
CACGGCGAGCTGGCGCTCCGCCGGCGCTTTGAGACGCTGGAAGTGAGCATGACATCAGTCCGGGGTGTCCCCGATGAGCTGAGGAGCGCGCCGTTCGGATGAACATGCCGCAACCTCTTTCATCATTAAGGGTGTGCACTCCGGCGCTCATGCTGGCCTGTGACCCACTGTGTGTCGGGTCACAGATTGTTTCAACCCGCCTTCAGCCGGCGGCCTGGCTGAGATCTGTGCTGGAGAAACTCGCGTCTTCATCCGGTTTGGTGGCCCACCGGACCATGGCTACTCCGTAACCGTCGCGGCTCGGTAGGTTTGGCGAAAGTTGGGGCTGTCAACAATCCCACGAAAAACATTCTGCCAACGAACTCGAGGGGCACCGCCCCGAAGGGCCCGAGGAAACTACCAGCTCAGGACCTCGCGCACATTCTTCGCCTGACGCTTGCTGACGATGAACTCGTCGCCGTTATTCAGGGTGACCAGCCACCGCTGGCTAGTAATCATACTCATCTTGCGAATCTGGTTGATGTTGATGAGCGTGTTCCGATGGATGCGGCGGAACGAACTCTGGGGCAGGCGTTCCTCAATGGCTCGCAGGCTGTGCGCCGCGTAGTAGCGTTGCTTGGCGGTCACAATCCAAGTGACATCGCCTTCGGCCTGAAACGCCATCACCTCGTTCAGATTGAGCAGGAAATACTCGTCTCCCCATTTGCCGACGACTTTGCGCGGCTGCGGCGAGCCTGGAGAAACAGTAGAGCCCAGCTCTTGCAGCTTGGCGACTGTCTCGGCCACGTGCAATGGGCTCCGGTAAAGCCGGCTTGCGCGCTCGACGGCCTGCGCCAGGCGCTGGTGGCCGACGGGTTTCAGCAAGTAATCCACGGCGCCCGCCTCAAAGGCGCGTATCGCATGCTGATCGTAAGCCGTGACCATGACGATCGCCGGCATATGGCCGCCGCGCAGCTCGCCGAGCAACTGGAACCCATTCATGACCGGCATCTGCACATCGAGGAAGACCAGATCGGGCGCCGCGGAAGACATCATGGCGAGTGCCGCTGCGCCGTTCTCCGCCTCACCGATGACCTCAACCGTATCCATCAGGTCGAGTTCCTCGCGGAGCACCTGACGGGCAATCGGTTCGTCGTCGACGATCAGTACTCGAAGCGGAGACACTATAGGTGAGTTGACCGGTTCGGTCGCGGCGAGGGAAGCGTTCTTCGATGCTCGGGCTGATTTCATTCGCCAATGGCCTGCTAACCGGCGTGAACGGACGCGACAGGCGTGTCGTCATCCTGGCTTGTTTCGGCAGCCGGCTGGGGCGCCGGTACCAGAAACCAGACCTTCGTTCCAGCGCTACTCGACCCGATGCGCAGCTCCGCCACAGGGCCATAACAGAGGCTCAACCGCCGCCGGACATTGGCGAGCCCGACTCCCAGCCCGCTGGTCCCGGCCTGCGTCTGAGAGGGGAAGCCGCTTCCGGTATCCTCGACCGCGATCAGCAGCCCGGAAGGCGTCTCTTCAACCTTCAAGTGAACGCGGCCGCCGCCCTGCTTGCCGGCGATGCCGTGCTTAACCGCGTTTTCGACCAACGGCTGAACGGAGAGGATAGGAATGAGCGTGGTCCTGGCAGACTCGGGAACGGTGATTTCGGTAGTCAGGCGATCGCCCAGACGGAGTGCTTCGATCTCCAGATAGGCCTCTATGATGCGCAGTTCTTCCGCCAGGGGAATGAACCCACGATCCCCCTGCAGGAAGTAGCGGAAGACGTCCGCCAGATTCAGAACCATGCGACGCGCGTCGAGCGATCGCCGGTCGATGATGCCATACAGAGTGTTAAAGGCGTTGAACAAGAAGTGTGGGTTGATCTGGGCTTGCAGCGCACGCAGTTCCGCCTGGCTGACCAGGCGCTTCAGTTCGTCGGCTCGAAAGCGCTCAATCTGCTCGGCAACCACCGCGCCCAGGCCGCGCATTTCGTCGAGGTCTTCGCTGAGGTAGCGGCGGCCCCCCCGTCTCGCGCCGAACACGAGGAAGCGGCCTTCGGTGTTCGAGAGCCGCAGCGGGATCTGCGCCTCGGCCCAGAATCGCTCGTCACGGAATTCCTTGGCCTCGGTATCGGCGGTCAGGATCGACGGCTTATCACTACCGGAACCCAACGGTTCAGCAGGAAGAACCGCGAACAGCCTGGTTCCGAGATGATGGGCGATCTCGCGTGTTGCCCGCGTTAGTAGTTCATCCTCTGATTGAGCGAGTGAAGAAGCCGCCAGGATTCCGTTCACCGCCTTGTCGAGCGGTCCACGGCGAAAGATGACGCGGCTGAGCCAAGCTTGCATCAGGTTACGGAAGTAGGCGAACAGAACCAGCGAAAGACACAGCGAGACAAGCAGCAGGCCGGTCAGGAACATGTTCGATCCCACCGTCTCCGAAAGAGGGAAACGCCGGTTCAAAACCAGCAGCATCGAGAGGTAGGCAACGGCGAGGGCGGCGTTCGAGATGAAGCGCACAAAGGTATCGAGCAGCAGGAATCGATAATCCTGGAGGAGAACAATCAAAGCGACGGGGATGCCGATATGATGCCAGGCGATCTCTCCGGTCCAAGGCGACCCCACGTGCCCGTAACCAAAGTGAAGGAAGGACGTCGTGAAGAGCAGAAGACAAGGGAACGTAAGCCAGTCGGACCGTTCCACCGGCTGACTCAGATGGAAGCCATTCCGGAGAAAGAAGCTCATCACAGTAAGGACGCCGAAGCCGGCCGCGATTGTGATCAGGGCTGCCTGGTGGAGAGCAAGGCCCGCTGAGAAGAGTTCAACAAAGTGCAAGCCGATGGCGATTGCACTTACGGCGTAGCCGGATGCCACAATCGCCCGCTGACGCCCGTGGAGCGCTACCTGCAGAAGAATGGCGGGCAAAACGCTCAGCACAGAAAAGCTGAGGGTCATGACGATACGGATGAGGAGTTCGTTGCTTGAACCCAGCGCGATGAGGGATCCGGCGTTCCAGGCCAAGGCAAGCGCCGCGGCCACCACTGAGAGCCGGGTCTGCCGCACGCCGTTCGAGCGCCAATCCCGGATCAGGAGCCCGATCGTCAGGCCAAAGAGGAACAGGCCCGCGGTGTGCCCGATCGTGTTGATCAGCACCGGATCGGTCAGATTAGCGTTGTTCCACATGCGGGGCGGGTTCTCTCCCCACAATACTTCAGATCGCAACAAGAAGCGGGCCTGCCTTTGAAG
>JBAUOG010000378.1:0-1885 GCA_049579625.1 Bryobacteraceae bacterium | reverse complement strand
GTCTTGAGGCTCGAAACTCCAGCTACGCAAGTAGTGTAGCCCACGGCCCGAACGGCGTTGGTTACGCCGAGGACATCAGGCCGGGCCGCGGTGCCGGGCTTGTGTCACGGTCCAGAGCTTATGGGGTGGCACAAAGAACACGGTCACTGCCAGGGCCGCGGCGGCGAGCATCACGGTTACGGTGCGGGCAGGGGCTGTGATCTTCTTCACGATATTCTCCTCCGGCATCCAAAGGTCCAGGAGTGCGAACCCATAGAATGCGGCCTGCCCCATCACGGCCAGCACAGACCACGGCATTGGCAGACCGAAGCTCGCGGCGAACAAAAGTAGAAATAGCCATGGCAACGCGAGGCGGCCCAACTTGTACGAGATGAAATGAAAGAGAAGCGGATTCTTCGGGCTGAGCAGCGCCGGATAGAGCTTCATGATCTGGTAGACGCCGGCCTGCGTTCGAACTTTTCGGCGAAACTCGCTCCTCATCGAGAACGGGTACTCCAAGGCGCGGGCCTCTTCGTCGACGATTACCCGGAAGCCTTTGAAGAACGCGCCCAGCGGAAGGTACATATCGTCGAGCAGCGTGGTGGGCGGCATAGGCTGCGCGAGTTCGCGACGCATGGCGTAAAAGGGCCCCGTGGCGCCGAAAGTGGAACCAAGTCTGCCCAGGTTCTTGCGGATTTCGCGCTCATAGCGCCAGTAAAGCGAGGTGTTCGATTCTTCCGAATCAATACCCGCCCGCATGGGAAGGTCGCCGCTGACCACACCGATGGACGGGTCGGCAAAACAGGCGACCATTTCTTTGATGCTGTCAGGTTCCAGCAGTTGCCGCACGTCGGTCAACACCAGAATCTCGCCGGTACAGTGCGGCAGGCCGGCGTTCAAAGCCGCAGGCTTCCCGTTATGGGCTAACTCCAGAAGCCGAATGCCGGCCTGCGCATACCGCCTGGCGATTTCATTCGTGCCGTCTGTGGATCCGTCGGAGAGAACAAATACCTGGAGCAATTCACGCGGATACTCGAGCCGCAGAACCGATTCGAGCTTCTCGGCCAGGAACTTTTCGCCGTTATAGACAGCGATGAGCATGGAGACGCTCTTCGCTTCGTAGCGTTTGGCAGGCGGACGGCCATTCCGGGCGGCGAGCCCCTTCAACAGCGCCGGGTAGCCAGCAATCACGTACACAATGGCAGCAGCCGCCAACAGGAAGATGATCAGGCAGAGAGCTTCCATGTGGAGTGGTTTGGCGATCGGATTCCACCGCCATGGTAACAATCGGGAGCAGTTGCCGGAGCGAGGCTCGATATATCGCCCAAAGTGTCAAGTCGGTCCGGCTGCCGCAAGGACTTTCCGATAGACCGCCATCAGGCGCGCATCATACCTCGTGGGCGTGAATTCTGCCACGACATGCTCATGAGCCCGCGTGGCCAATCGGAAACGCAGTTCGGCGTTATCCATCAACTCGATCAACGCCGCGGCCATCGCGGCGTAGTCGCAAGCCGGGATCAGGATCGCCGTCTCCCGGTCGCGAACGATTTCCGGGACGCCGCCGACTCGCGTAGCAACGATCGGCACCCGCCCCGCCATCGCCTCCAGCACGACATTCGGTGAACCTTCTGACAGAGAGGGCAACACCATGATGTCCGCCACGCCGTAGAATGCCTTCGCATTCCTGACTTGGCCAACGAAGCGAATCGTACTCTCAAGTGCCTCCGCCTTCGCCAGTGCAATCAAGCGCTCCCGCAGTGGGCCGTCCCCTACCAGCAGGACTTCAAAGGTCAGGTCCGGCCGCCGCCTCTTCACATCCGCCGCCGCCTTAATCAATGCGGCATGCCCTTTTTCTTTCGAGAGCCTGCCAATCGCGAGTATTCTTACGACACCAGGAGCCATGTTC
>JBAUOG010000377.1:0-9168 GCA_049579625.1 Bryobacteraceae bacterium | reverse complement strand
GGGTCGCTACAAAGAGTACTACCTCAGCCGAAAAGCGGAGGACATTAAGAACTTAGTGGAGGACATCAAGAACCTGTAGGCCCCGTTTCAAGCCTCGATTGTGAATCGTTCGGCATGGGCCACACGACAATTGCGCCTTCTCGACTTCGAAAAGCCACGACCGTCAGAGTCCGTGTGAACCCTCCAGCACAGATCTCAGCATGAGTGCCGGAGTGCACACACCCGCAATGATGAAAACGGATGCCGACCGGGGACAGGCACCTGAACAGGCACCTGTGTCCCAAAGCGCGCACACATCTCCGTATCTCGTCACCGAAGCCCGTCGCCGCGTGGACACAGCGAGCCTGTCCCCAGATCAATAACACCTGTTTTCAGAGCAACCGCGCGTAAGCAAGCGGAATTCAGCTTCTCCTTGACAGACTAGGAGAGTCGGGCTACTATTCACCTAGATCCTCTAGGAGAGACTCGGCTTGGGCAAACAACTCGATCTTTTGCAAGGCACGCTGGACATGCTTATTTTGAAAGCGATCTCGCTCGGCCCGCTACACGGCTACGGCATCCTGCTGCGAATTCAGCAGATCTCGAAAGACCGTTTGGAGATCCAGCAGGGCTCGCTCTATCCGGCGCTATACCGGCTCGAGCACCAGGGCTGGATTGCCAGTGAATGGGGCGAATCGGAGAACAAGCGCAAAGCCAAGTACTATCGCCTCACCACCACTGGCAAGCGGCAACTGCAAACGGAAAGGCAGAACTGGAACCGCATGGCCGATGTCATTGGCGGCATCTTGAGCACGGTTCCGGAGGAACTATGACGGCGGCTGCCCGGCTTCGTTCCTGGCTTCGCTCGGTGACAAGCCGTTCTCGCGTGGAAGCCGAGATGGATGCCGAACTTCGTTTCCACATCGATGCCTATGCGGAAGACTTAGTCCGCAGCGGCGTTTCACGGAACGAAGCCTTGCGCCGCGCGCGGGTCGAATTCGGCGGAGTTGAAATGCAGAAGGAAGAGTGCCGGGCCTCGCTTGGTCTTCGTCTTTGGGACGAACTTCAGAGCGATCTTCGATATGGCTGGCGCTCACTCGGGCACAGCCGGGTCTTCACGGCGGTGGCTGTGCTTTCACTGGCACTCGGCATCGGCGCCAATACGGCCATCTTCACGCTGGCGAAAGAGGTTCTCCTCAAGACGATGGCCGTTCCGCATTCGGAACGGCTGCGATTGTTCACCTGGATTGCCAAGCCCCGGATCCAAAACTTTGGTGGGGCCTGGGGAAGCTTCGACAGGAACTCCGCCGGCGATATGGTCGGCACGCCTTTCCCTTACCCGCTGTTTATAGAGATGCGCCGGCACAACGAGGTGCTGGGCGACTTGGTGGCGTTCAAAGACCTCTACAAGCTGACGGCCACCATTGATGGGCAAGCCGAGGCGGTCGATGGCATGCTCGTCTCCGGCAACTTCTACCAAACTCTGGGAGCGCAGGTCATCGCCGGCCGCGGCATTACGCCCGAAGATGATTCCGTTTCGGCAAACCCTGTGGCCGTGATCAGCGATGCCTATTGGGCGCGGCGGTTTGGCCGGTCCGCGAGCGCGTTGGGCAAGGCGATCAACCTCAACCGGGTGCCCATCACGATCGTTGGCGTGAATTCACCGCAATTCAACGGCGCCAAGGCCGGTGGCACGCCCGAGATCTTCTTCCCTATAAGCCTGCAGCCGCAAGTAATTCCGCGACCGAAGGGATCGCTGCTCACCAGTAACAGTTTTTGGTGGCTGATGGTGATGGGCCGGCTCAAGCCCGGGGTTAGCCAGGAAGCCGCACAAGCGGCGCTGGATGTCTCCTTCCGTAACGCGTTCCACGCGACGCTCCCCGATAAGAAGGACAGCGACATGCCCCGATTCGAGTTGGTGGCGGGCAGCCGTGGTTTGGACCTTCGGAAGGGTGAGTTTAAGAAGCCCATTTACGTGCTGCTTTCGGTGGCCGGCCTGGTGTTGCTGATCGCCTGCGCCAACCTGGCAAATCTGTTGCTCGCCCGCTCTGCGACTCGGCAGAGGGAGATGAGCGTGCGGCTCGCGATGGGCGCGGGGCGTTATCGGATTGTCCGGCAAGTGTTCACCGAAAGCATGCTGCTGGCATTCCTGGGAGGGACGGCCGGCCTGCTGCTGGGCTATATGGGCCGCAACATCATCCCCAACCTGTTTGGGGACTCTTGGCGAGCGAGATCGTTCGAAGCCGACTTCGACTGGCGGGTATTCGCGTTTGCCTTCGCCATCACCGTGGTCACCGGACTGTTATTCGGCGTCGCACCCGCGTGGCACTCGACGAGAACCGACGTCAATGCAGGACTCAAAGAAACCGGGCGGGCGACGGCCGGCCGCCCCAAAGCGCTGCTGGGCAAGTCGCTCGTAGTGCTGCAAGTTTCGCACTCCCTGCTGCTGCTGATAGGTGCGGGGCTCTTCCTGCGTACGCTCGTTAACCTGAAGTCCGCCGCCATCGGTTTCAATCCGGAGCATATTCTGCTGTTCCAACTAGACCCCCCGCGAGCCCACTATCCGAGCCAGCAACGTGTCGCGCTGTTTCGTCGAATCGAAGAGAAGGTCAGCACGCTGCCCGGCGTACAGGCGGCGACTGTATCGAGCGACCCGCTTCTGGCGCAGAGCTTGGACAACGGATGCTTCGCTCCCAGCGATAAGCCGGCAGGATCGCGACCTCGGCCGGTTCTGACCAACAACGTAGGCGCCCGTTTCTTTGAAACGTTCGGCATCCCCATCGTGGAAGGTCGAGGCTTCTCTGTGCACGACACGGCGACCGCTCCCAAGGTGGCCATTGTCAACCGGCAATTAGCCAGCAAATTCTTCGGCCAGACGAATCCCATTGGTCGGACGATCAGCGACTGCGACAGCGATTCCGCCGCTGCTACCCCCATTGCGATCGTGGGCGTCGCCGCGGACGCGAAGTACGACAACCTGCGCGATGCTGCGCCGCCGACTCTCTATCTCCCGTACACCCAGCTGGACGACGCCGATTCGATGACATTCGAGATTAGGACCGCCGCCAGCACGGCGAGCATCGTCGCTGAACTCCGCGACGCCGTTCGGTCGGTCGACAAAGACTTGCCGTTGCTTGAGGTTCGGACTCAGACTCAGCAGATCGACGCGATCCTCACAGAAGAACGAGTGTTTGCAACGCTGACAACCGGCTTCGGCCTGGTGGCTCTCATCCTGGCCAGCATCGGCATCTACGGCATCATGGCTTACACGGTGTCGCGCCGAACGAACGAAATCGGTATCCGCATGGCTCTCGGCGCGCAAGCGCCCGAGGTGCTGACTATGGTTCTGGGCGAAACGTCATTGCTGACCTGCATCGGCATCGGAGTGGGCCTGGCGCTAGCGATTGGCATGACACGGGTGCTGGCCAGCATGCTCTACGGCCTGAAGCCGACCGACATCGCCACGTTCACCAGTGCAGCCCTTCTGCTGCTCGTCATTGCTCTGATCGCCGGGCTTGCGCCGGCCCGACGGGCTGCCGGCGTGGACCCCATGCGGGCCCTCCGGCACGAGTAGGAACCTCAGGATTCCGAGCAAAGCGGGCCGGCAGCCCTGACGCCGGGGCTCAGAACGCCCCACACGCTAGAATTACGGAGACGCCAGTTGGCGCTGAGGCTGTGCCTTTGATTGACCTTATGAACTTCCCTCTTATTGTCTTCCTGATTTCCGTTTTTGTGCTTTGGCTTTCCGTCCGCATCGGTATCGTAATTGGTAAGGGGCGGCAACTCGACGACGCGGCGCGCGCCGACTTCGACCTGGTCCTCTCCGCTACTCTGACGCTGCTTGCCCTCATTATCGGTTTCAGTTTTTCCATGGCCATCAGCCGCTACGACCAGCGCAAGAACTATGAGGAGGCTGAGGCCAATGCCATCGGCACGGAGTATGTCCGCGCAGACCTGCTGCCTAATGCCGACGCCGCCGCGAAGATAAAATCGCTCCTCAGCACCTACACCGACGAGCGCATTCTGTTCTACACTACACGCGATCCAAGTGAACTCGAGCGCGTCAATGCACGCGTAGCTCAGCTCCAGAACGAGTTGTGGGCTGCGGTCGTGCCCGCTGCTAACGCGCGACCCGACCCGGTGGTAGCCCTTGCCGTTGCGGGCATGAACGACGTGCTGAACTCGCAGGGTTACACGCAAGCCGCCTGGTGGAACCGAATCCCCATCGCGGCCTGGTGTCTGCTGGCTGCTATCGCCGTGTGCTGCAGCGTCTTGGTGGGCTACGGTTCACGCCGTGTCAAAGGATCCCGCGTTCTGATTCTCATTCTGCCCGTGATTGTGTCGATCGCGTTCCTGCTTATTGCCGACATCGACAGCCCGCGTGGCGGTTTGATTCGTGTGAGGTCTCAGAATCTTCACGCCCTTGTTCAGTCCATGCATCCTTCGCAGCAGTCCGGAAGCCATTGACGCGTGCGAGTTAGAAGCTTCGGTAGAGTAAGGAGTGCTCTTATTCAAAAACATCAAAGCGGTTGCCGTCCGGCTTGCTCCTGTTCTGGTTGTTGCGATGTCCCTCCAGGCGGTCGACTTCCGCAACGACTTCGATCCCGATGGGAAATTTTCGCAATACAAAACCTTTTGTTTCGTTCAAGGGACTGAACTCGACAAATCCGGCCTTCTGAACCAACCAGGCATGCGCGAGCGCATGATGAATCTGGTGAGCGGCGTCCTTCAATTGAGGAATATGAACGAGATCCCCATTGATCAGAAGTTCGACTTGGCCGTCCGGTACTGGGTGGCCCGGCAGCAGAAGACTGAGGTCCAGGATCTCGGGCCAGACGATCCTTACTGGGGTGCGTGGGGCGGCTATCCGGTCTTCTGGAACGGCCCATGGGCGTTTGACTATGACGATTTCGTGGTGAAGAACTACACCCAACGAACGCTGATCGTGGATCTGCTGGAGCGCAAATCGAAGCAGCTGATTTGGCGCACATATCTGCGGGACAATGTCCAGGCGGGACAGTACGCCCTGCAGGTGGAGTGGACGGATCTCAATAAGGCGATGATCGCTTACCCACCCTCGGCGAAAGAGATCCAAGCGATGCGAAAGAAACGGGCCGAGCAGGCGAAGAAACAGGCGCAGTAAGCCGAGCACGCTGATTGGCGGTGATCGCAGACAAGACTTATGAATCGTCTCCATCTTGGAGTTCTGTGCGGCGTAGGTTTCGGCATCATCGATGTCTTGATGACGGTCTTCGGAAATCATCCGGAGCGAACGCCGGAAATGCTTCTGCAGGCGTTCTTCAGCCGTTTCGCTATTGGCCTTTTCGGCGCTAACGTCTCGCTTCCCATCCCGCGAGTGCTGACCGGGGCGATCACCGGCTTGCTAATCAGCCTGCCGGATGCTTTCGCGCTGAAAGTGTAGGGAGGTGTCCTCGGTACTGGAGTGATCTTCGGTGCGCTCGTGGGATGGGCCTCCGGCAAATGGGGCAAATCGTAGCTCTTGCATTTCCCCTTGACATGTTAGGAGAGAGGAATTAATTTTCCCCTAGGATGCTTAGGAAACCAACCGAGCCCGCTGAGCTGTTGCAGGGAACACTCGATCTGCTGGTGCTCAAGGCGGTATCGCTCGGCAAACTTTGTCCTGGTCTTTGCCTCAATCCTTTCGCTCAGCGCTCTGGAGCACACGCTGACCATGTCCATCGGCTACCAACCGCAAGGCGTCACAACTGCCGCTCTCGATCTGGGTCTCGCCGGGTATGAGAAGGACCAGGGCATGGCATTTCAACAACGGCTGTTGTCCGCGCTTCAAGAACTACCGGGCGTCGATCAAGCCGCCATTTCAAACTCCATTCCGCTGAGCCTCGACCAGTCCAGCACCGGTGTGGAGGCTTCAGATCGGCCACATGAGCGGGGCCATAACTCGGGCAGCGCCAGTTATTACCAGGTCTCTCCGGGGTTCTTTGCCACACTTGGTATTCGCCTGCAAAGCGGCCGGGATTTCAACCAGCACGATGACCAGGACGGTCCGCGAGTCGCGGTGGTCAACCAGACGTTCGCGCGTCAGATCATGCATACGGAGAATCCGGTAGGCAAAACCTTTCGCGAAGGCTTCGGCGGCCCGCTCAACGAAGTCGTTGGTTTGGTGGAGGACGGTAAGTATGTCAGCCTTACTGAAGAACCGCATCCTACATTGTTTTGGCCCGGTTCCCAGCGTTATAACCCCACGACCACGATTGTTGTGAAATCGCGCCGCCCCGCTGCGGAGATGCTCCGGCAAATGCGCCAGCTCATCGCGACCATCGATCCACGCATTCCGATGTATGGCGCCGGCACTCTGGAGAGCATGCTCGGATTTGCATTGGTACCGATGCATGCGGCGGCCGTGGCGCTCAGCGCATTTGGCTTTCTAGCATTGATCCTCGCTGTTACCGGCATTCACGGACTGGTGGCTTACTCGGTGGCGCGAAGGACGCGGGAGTTGGGTATACGGATCGCGATTGGCGCCCGTTCGACCGAAGTATTGCGGCTGATTCTTGGGCGTCTGGCGGTGCTGGTTGCGCTGGGGCTCGGGGTGGGGGTCGTTCTCGCTCTCGCTGCGGGACAGGCGCTCAGTGCGGTGATCTACGGCGTCTCGGCGCGGGATCCCGGCTTGCTGTTGGTGGTGGTGGGTCTGCTTATGGTCGCCGCAGGAATCTCCTCCTGGCGGCCGGCCCGACGTGCGTTGCGGACGGATCCCATGGCGGCGTTACGCTACGAATAGAGACGGAAAAGCGCTTGCTGACGCGCGCGCCTCAGAAGCTCTCTTGGTTCAAGGCGTCAGCCTTTTGCGGTGGCCCGCTCAAACCACGTCGGCGCCACGCTCAGTCAGAAGCTCGCGCAACACGGAGCGGTGGCAACGGCTTTCGTCCTCGCAGTAGCAGCCGAGCGACAAATTTGTCTGATGGGACATCGCCGCCAGCACGTCCAGTTCGCGGCTTCGATCAGGTTCACTCATCTCACGCCGGAACTTCCGCTTGAACGCAGCCATGGCGCGCTCATTAGGCGCCTGCTGCGCTTCATGTACCAGCTCGGCGCTGGGAGACAGGTTCGGAAACCAAACGTCGTAGTAATCGAGCCGGGCGAAGTCTGCTTTCGGAACGCCGCGAGGAGGACGCCTCACGGTGCCGAGCCGCAAACCCTCGTCGCGCTTCCTGGGAGTGCCGAGTTGAACGATGAAGATCGACATAGGTCCTGGTCACGACCCAGGCTACGCCCACCAGTTTTCGCCGGGCGCCAAATGCGCGCGCGCCACATCGGGATTAATCTCGATGCCGTAACCGGGCTTGTCTTGAATTGTCAGATAACCGTTCTCCCATATCGGCCCTTGGTGAATGACGAGATCGGGCCACCAGGCGATCCATTTCGCCAGTTCGTGAATGCGGAAGTCGCGCATGGCCGCCGCCGCGTGCGCTGACGCGATGGTGCCTACCGGGCTGGCCGGATTGTGCGCGGCGGTCCAAATGCCGTAACTGGCGGCGAAGTCGGAGATGCGTTTCGATTCGAGCAGGCCTCCGGATTTCGGAATGTCGATGTGAACACCGTCGCAGCCCTGCAACTCGATAAGCTTCTGGAATCCCGCGAAACCGTACAGATTCTCGCCGGTGCAGACCGGCACCGGAGAATGTTGGCGAACCATCGCCATGGTCTCGGGGTTTTCCGGCGGCGTCGGATCTTCGATCCACATCGGCTTGACGGGCGCGAGCGCGTTCGCGAGGTCGATGGCATCGCGGACATCATAGTGCCAATGCAGGTCAATGGCGAAATCGCCTTGGGGGCCGAGCTCTTCGCGGACGGTCTCCATCACTTTTACGATTTGCACGATGTCGCCGCGGTTCAGGTTGCGAAGATAGCGATCGTGTCCAGGCTGCGTGTATTGGGGATCCATCGCCCGGGGAATGCCGTCGCCCTGAAACTTGAAGGCAGTCCAGCCCTGTGGTTCCGCACGGGCGCTACGCACAAGATCTCTCCAGGACGCGAGGTCTTCGGGATGCTGCGCCGGCACCTGTGTGGTGCGATAGAAACGCACCTTGTCGCGAAATCGACCGCCCAGCAAGTTGCACGCGGGCGTTTGGAGGATGCGTCCGGCGAGATCCCAGAGCGCGATCTCAATACCACTGGCCGCGGTTACCGTTGCGCCTCCAATGGCGCCGGCGCCCGCGCTCTCCATCAGCATCTTGGTGTAAAGCTTGTCGACGTTCAGGGGATCCTCGCCCACGATGATGCCCTTCATTTTGTTGACGACCAGATCCTTGACGCCCCATCCCCAATACGCTTCGCCAATGCCGTAGAGCCCGGAATCGGTCTCAATCCGAATGAGGTTCCAGTCCCAGGTGCCGCGGACAATCATGCATTTCACGTCCGTGATCTTGATCTTCTTCTTGAGATCCGCGGCCTGGTTGGCAAATGGGGCGGGGAATGCCTGACTACCTGCGAGGAGATGCGCCGCGGCCAGGCCGGTTCCTTGTAAGAAGCGCCTGCGTGAGTGGTTGGACATAGAAAGGTCTCGGAGTCATCTTACAGGGAAGCAAAAGAAACCGTTGCGGCGAGCCGCTTCGGCGCGACACGCCGATAGCTTTCGTGAAGCAGTTCGCGCACCTCTTCCCAATCGATCTCGCCACAGTCCAGCCGCAGAGCGACCCAACCTCGGGAGGCGATATAGGCGGGAAGGTAGAAGCGTTCGGGCTGGGCTTTGGCTAACAACTGGTTGTCGCCAGGCGCCACTTTGCAGGTGATGGCGACGATGCCGTCGCCGTGATGATTGTCGAGGTAGTAGGCGAAGGTCTTCTTACGCACGAGGAAGGCCGCGTGGCTGCCATGTCGCTGGGTAGCGGCCTCGGCGAGTCCGAGACAGAGCTCTTCAACACGTTTGAGGCGTGGGTCGACTTTCAGTTTGGCTTTGGCGGAGGAAGTGGCCATGGTCAATTATTTCCTGATTTGTCGGGCTCCGGTTGGGGCTGCGAAAGAACCAATATCAGCCGGCGGAGTCCGCTTGCTGACGCGCGCGGTTGCTCTGAAAACAGGTCTTGTTGATCTGGGGACAGGCTCGCTGTGTCCACGCGGCGACGGGCTTCGGTGACGCGATACGGAGATGTGTGCGCGCCTTGGGACACAGGTGCCTGTCCCCGGTCGGCATCCGTTTTCATCATTGCG
>JBAUOG010000376.1:0-1525 GCA_049579625.1 Bryobacteraceae bacterium | reverse complement strand
ACCCGTGGGCGCCGATTCTAGGCACGCCAAGACAAGTAGTCCGGAGATCGGGAGTTCGCATCGAGCAGGACGGCGCGCGTGTCTAATCCAATCGAGCCGCCGCTGATTCCCTCGTCCCGATTGTGCGTGCCGAGAATCTCATCCGCGGCTGTGACCAGCAGCGTTGCCCTCGTTGCCGTCCGGCCGTGATGATCACCGGTCATGTGCCTGCGGTTCGTCTTCCTCCTGATCACGCGGATGACCTCATGGCTGCGGCTGTCTCAGCGTGAGGAGCCTTGGAAGACCGCGGAGATCTTGATCTTGCGCCACCAGCTCGCCGTCCTGCAACGGCGGCAGCCGCGCCGCCCGGACCTGGACTAGGCGGACCGGGCACTCATAGCGACCCTGCCGGGCGTGATACCGAGGGCCCGCCGGCACGGGCTGCGGCTGCTGGTCACGCCGGACACGATCGTGCGCTGGCACCGTGACATCGTTCGCCGCCGCTGGGCCGCCAGGCCCGTCTGCGGCGGATCCTGCGCGAGTACGAGACCCATCACAATCAGCGTTCATGCAGATCAAACGACCGAACAGATCCGGTCCATCTGGCGCCCGAGCGAGCGGACGCTTTACGCGCTCGGGTTCGCGACTGGGTATAGCCAGAGAGCCGAGCCTTAATCCGGTAGCCGAGCAGACCAAGGTCCAGCACATGCGGCCGGCGTCATACTTCCCGGCGTCCCGGTCTTCCGGTTGATCTCCGCAGCCACATGGGAAGGAGCACGTCAGCCGGCTGCCGTGATGTCGCGCGGTCGGCCGGTGCTTGCCACGCTGGCGGGAACCTACGCCTGGAGCGACGGCTCGTCGGGGGCGGACAGGCTCAGTACGGCGCCGGCCACCGCGGGCGACGCACAGAACTTCGCCTCCAGTGCCCGCAGCCGAACCGCCACGTGTGACTCGGTGTCATCACCGGTGAGGTCGACGTCGCCGGTCACGAAGACCATCCGCGGCCCGACGACTTCCAGCCGCAGATAGGTCACCCGGGCCACCTCCGGCATCTCCAGCAGGGCCCGGATAGCCGCCGAACGTACCCGGGGGTCCGCCTCCTCGCCGACCAGGAACCGCCGGTTACGGTTGATCAAGACGACCGCGACGACGCCGAGCAGCACGCCGACCAGGATCGAGCCGACCGCGTCCGGCACCGGGGAACCGGTCAGCTGATGGGCGGCCAGTCCGGCCGCCGCGATGACCAAGCCGGCCAAGGCGGCGGAGTCCTCGGCGAACACCGCCCGCAGCGTGGGATCGGAGGTCGCCATCACGTGCTCGATCACAGCCCGCTGCAACGGCACGGCCTCGGATCTGGCCTGCCGGACCGACTGCAGGAACGAGATTCCCTCCAGGACAAAAGACAGGGCCAGCACCACATACCCGACGACGAACCGCTCGGCCGGCTCCGGGTGGATAAGTTCCTGGATGCCGTGCGTGACCGATACGGCCGCGCCGGCCACGAAAAGCCCGACCGCGGCGAACAGCGACCACACGTAGGCTTCCC
>JBAUOG010000375.1:0-5119 GCA_049579625.1 Bryobacteraceae bacterium | reverse complement strand
GTGCACACCCGCAATGATGAAAAGGGTGTTGCTCCAACTTTCCGGTTTTCTTGTCCCACGATCCCGCTCGCCCCGAAGAGTATGACGTTCATCTTCTTATTAGTCCACGCCAGTTGATTTCTCGAGAAACGCCCCGCGTGTTTTTATGTATTTTTTATGTATTCCAAGTCTTAGTCCAATCTCAATTGGTCTCCGCAGCGCATGTAAGCGTCGCAGCCTAGTAAAATAAACACTGTTCGCGCCCCACACCCTGGGGAAGCGCTAGTGGGCCGGTGCCATCTAAGTCAATGTTTTAGGCCGCCCCAAGGCTGCAGGCGAGCCCTAATAACTCGTTGTAAGCGATTACATCCCGCGGCGCTGAGTCTCGGCCAGACTTACTGTTCGCCTGCTCGGATTCACAATTCTTCATGCTCAATTCTTTACCTGCTGGGCGAGAATAATAAACAGACGATAAACAGTCTCTTCTGGGGCGGTTGCCCCTGAACAAAGTCTAACGGATTAGCAGGGTGGACCTATAGTATGTCGCGCAGTGCCCATGGTCAGAATCCGGGCTCCAAGAATCAGTCGGCAGCACGAAGGAGGTCTGCCTGGGGCATTGCTGCCATGGATGAAGAAGTTAATGCGGAAGACTTGGTAGCCAGACTGATCCGAGGGGAGTTCGACGAGGATCTGACGGAAGAACTGCGCGGACTCTCTGCTCACCAGTTGGAGCAGGTGGTGAGCCTTCTGGAAAGCTCACCGGAGATTGAGGATTAACAGCACGATCGCCATTTAGCGGCCGCTGGCGATGCCGCCCGGATCCTCGCCCAGCTCGCCGATGTTCACAACGTTGTCGCCCTTCTTCATGGTAGGGACCGAGCATACCAGCGTCACTACGCCTGTGACCGGCGCCGTTACATCCGCGATCTTGTTGCCGAAAAAGTCCGTGATATAGCCGACCGACATGCCCTGATGCACGTACGCTTCAGGGACAACCGATGGATAAAAAATGCCTTCGTAGTCGCTCTTGACTCTCGTGATCCTGCTGATCCACAGCGGGTTTTTGAGAGACGTGGTGACCGCGCCTGGCAGCATCTCGAGATAACGCATCACGTTCAGTGTCCCGTCGATCAGCACGGCCAAATCCGCCGCCTCGGTCGTGCCCGCACGCCCGGCTTCCACCGTAATAGAGGCTTTTCCCATTCCGAGCGCCGCGTTGTCGAGACTGCGGCCGCCAAGCGGCTTGATGATAATCGTCTTCAGGCCGAAGGCAAACAACATTTCGCGCGACATCTTGTCGAGTTCCGGTTTGCCGGTGTTGGTCCAGTACGAATACGGATGGAGGTTTTCATCGAGGTCGCCGCCGTGGTAGTCGATCAAGTGGTCGCATTTTAGAATCACCTGGTTGTAAACGGCGTATGCGATTCGTTCCGATTGGGTTCCGTCCGCCTTTCCCGGATAGCCGCCGACTCCCTTTTTATCAACCGGGTTCACGTGAACGACCTTCTGAAGATAGGACGCGACGTTCAACAGTGGGAGGATGACGAGCGTTCCAGACAGGTCGGACGGATCGACTCGCGCCGCCAACTGGGCCAGTGCTACGGTCGACGCGTACTCGGTCCCGTGCACTCCGGAGATGAGCGCGAGCGTGGGGCCAGCATGGGCGCCATTGATCACGATGACCGGAACACTTGTCGCCGCATCAACACCGGCCGGTACCTCGATGTAGCCGGTCGCCTTCTGCCCGGTTGCCGCAGTTGCAGTGCCAACGGTCACGTCTGCCGCGTGTCCCGCCACTCCCAGGGCAAGGAGCACTCCGAGAGTCACTGCCCATGGTGGTATTTGGCTGGCGCGAAATCTCATCGGTGGTGCCTCCCCTGGTTTGTCGGCTATGCGGCGTGAAACGAGTTCCAGCGTGCAGGAACCAGCCTACAACGAGTTTGATTGGACGTTCGAGACTCCAAACATAGCGTCGTAAACATCTGCTAACGCGTGCGGTTGCTCGGAGAATACCAGAAAGCTTCGCTCCGTCGTTATCGAGTTTCCGAAGGTTTGTGCCCGCTCCTTTACAGCAAGAGTCGCGGCTCTGTTTGGTCGCTTGCGGTTGCTCTGAAGATGCCCAGTCACGGGGCCGGTCTTAGGCGACCGGCGCGGTCGAGGGCGCCCAACCCCACCATCAGCTGGTTGCTGAGCAACCCCTTTTTCATCTGGCGCTCATGCGCTTGTGAGCGAACTGGCCCAGACTGTGCGGTTTCGGCGCAATTTTGGCGCAGCGCAGGGTCTTTCGACCCAGCCCCAGCTGCCGTAAGTTGTTGTTTTTGAATCTGTGGCGCTGTCAAGAGATGGCAACCCGCGTGCCCATCTCCCCGCATACTGGATTCCGCGAAGCCGTTGAAAAGGGGAAAACAAGATATGCTCACGAAACCGGGCGGTAAGGCTGCTGTTGCGCTGGCGGCGTTGGTCATTCTTCTGGGAGTGGCCGCATTACTGCCTGCTTTCGCGCAGCAGGTCGCCTTCAAATAGAGCCGCTCGGTATCGCCCCCTCCTGGTAGTTTCCCTAACTTATAGTGGTATTATTACGAGCGATGTCTGTGAACGGCGACCGCCGCGTTCGAGGCATGCGACACGTATTTAATCTGATTCAGAGCAATACACTGCGTTGATCTGCCAAGCCACTTTTGACGCCCGCCGAAAGCTCCGAATCGGTGAACCGCTTTTCTGAGCAGTGACAGTCTGAAACAAACCCTGAAAGAGAAGGACACGAATGAATTTCGACGGAAAAATCACGTCTCTTGTTTCCGCGTTGGCTGTGGTGGTGGGACTCTCCGCCTCGGCGCCAACCGCTTCCGCACAGCCTAAGCAGCCAAACATCGTCGTCATCATGGGCGACGACATCGGCATGTGGAACATCGGCGCCTACCATCGCGGCTTGATGGCCGGTAAAACGCCGAACCTCGACAAAATCGCCAAAGAAGGAATGCTGTTCACTGACTATTACGCCGAGGCCAGTTGCACGGCGGGTCGAGCGAACTTTATCACTGGCGAACTGCCGATTCGTACGGGCATGACCACGGTTGGGCAGGCCGGCGCCAAAATCGGAATTCCCGCCGAAGCGGTGACCATCGCTACGGTATTGAAGTCGATGGGCTACGAAACCGGCCAGTTCGGCAAGAACCATCTCGGCGATCTGAATCAGTACCTCCCGTGCGTTCACGGCTTTGATGAATTCTTCGGCTATTTGTATCACCTTGATGCGATGGAAGACCCGGCACATCCCAACTATCCGCAGAATCTGTTGAATGTGGTCGGCCCGCGCAACATGGTTCATTGCTGGGCGACTGACAAGGCTGACACGACAGTGATGCCGCGCTGGGGCGAAATCGGCAAACAGAAGATTGAGGATGCCGGTCCGCTCTATCCCAAACGCATGGAGACGGTGGATGACGAGATCCGCGACCTCGCCGTCAACTTCATCGACAAGTCCAAGAAGGATGGCAAGCCGTTCTTCGTCTGGATCAACCCGACCCGGATGCACATCGTCACTCATCTCTCGCCGAAGTATGAAGCGCTTCGCAATTCGGAGAATGGCTGGTCGGAAGAAGAAGCCGGCATGGCGCAAATGGACGACGACATCGGCATCGTGATGCAGAAGCTGAAGGATATCGGCGAGGACGAGAACACCATCGTCCTGTTCACCACTGACAATGGCACCGAACTGTTCACTTGGCCCGATGGCGGTCAGACGCCGTTCGCTCAATCCAAAGGGACCGTCCTCGAGGGAGGCTTCCGCGTACCCGCGATCATTCGCTGGCCCGGCCACGTCCCCGCCGACTCGGTGCAGAATGGGATCTTCTCAGGCCTGGACTGGCTTCCCACTTTCGTGGCCGCAGCCGGTAATCCGAACATCACCGAAGAGTTGCTGAAGGGTAAGACCATTAGTGACCGGACCTACAAGAACCATCTGGATGGTTACAACCAGATGGCTGCCATCACAGGCAAGGGCCCGTCCGCACGTCATGAAATCTTTTATCTCGGCGAAAGCACGGTCGGCGCGGTGCGCATTGATGACTACAAGTTCCGCTTCATCGACCAACCGGCCGGCTGGTTAGGTGAAAAGACCCATCCGGACGTGCCTTACATCACCAACCTTCGTCTCGATCCGTTCGAGCGCACTGGCTGGCCGAGCAATGGGACCAAAGATGGTGCGCAACAATACTTCGATTGGTTCAAGTACGAATTCTGGCGCTTCGTGTTCGTCCAGCAATTAATGGCCAAGGAAATCCAGACCTTCCTCGACTTCCCGCCGATGCAGCGGGGTGCGAGTTTCAACCTTGACGCACTCAAGGCGGAGATGGCGAAACGGATGGCCGAGGCGGAGTCAGCGGCCAAAGGCCCCAGCAACTAAGCGTGGCGTCGTAAACATCTGCGCATCCGCGTGCTTAACGCGCGCGGTTGCTCTGAAAATATTCGGAAAGTCTCGCTCCGTCGTTATCGAGTTTCCGAAGCTTTTCGTCCCGCTCCCTGACGGTCACGGCTTCGAGTGCGCTTCCTGGGAGCTTAACGCATCCCGCTCGGCGACCGGCCTTCTCATCCCATCTCCGTTTGGTCCGCGCGGTTCAGTGGTGGAGTCCCCATGACGTTGTGCTTCACCAGAACAAACTTTACGACTGGCGGCTCTTTAAGAAGGGCCGCCCTTTTTTTGACGGGCACCCCCGCCGGTAACCCGACCTGCCTCATGCCTGTCGCTAGCGACAGTTGTCAACGGGGCAACCTCGTTCTACACATGACAGAGGCTCCTAATTCCGATTCTTGGCGACCTGCAAACTAGACCTGCCAATCGACCCGCCGTTTTCTGTGAAGGTGGTTGGTGGAAAGTCAAGAAAAGAAAGGCACGAATGAGGTTCAATACAAAACTTACTTCCGTATTTTCAGCGTTGGCCGTGGTTCTGGGGCTCACCGCTTCAGCGCCCACCGCTTCCGCACAAGCTAAGAAACCCAACATCCTGGTCATCATGGGCGACGATGTCGGCTGGTTCAACATCGGCGCTTACCATCGCGGCATGATGGCGGGGAAAACACCCAACCTGGACAAACTGGCCGCCGGCGGGATGATGTTCACGACCTATTACGCCGAAGCGAG
>JBAUOG010000374.1:0-2399 GCA_049579625.1 Bryobacteraceae bacterium | reverse complement strand
CTTTCTGGTAGTTCGACTTGGGCATCAGCAGTCTCGGCCTGACGCCTGGTAGCTACACATGGACTTGTGGCTCAGGTGCGACCGCGGACTCCTTAACGCTGAACATAGGACAAGTGCCCGAGCCCGCAACGTCGTTGTTGCTTGGCATTGGAACAGCGGGCATCGCCGGCGGCACTTGGCTACGGCGTTAGCGCGCATCCAACAAAGTTCCCGCGTGAGTCGCCAAAAATCGACTGACCGAAGCCCAGACCGCACCCACTGGAATCATCGCCGCACGTACTGGCCGATGCGGACAGCATCCGCAGCTTGCTCATAAAGCCGGTTGATACGTGCTGCGAACTTTTCAGACGTTGCCTTGGCGACGCCGGCTTAGCCAGCGGAGTTGTAGCGGAATCCCAAGAACTCGAATCCCGCCGCGATCCAGCCCACGAACGTCTTGTCGGGGTGCAGTTGGACTTTTAATTCCGCCAGGACCTGGTTGACGCCGCGGATCGCCGCCCGCGGCTTCCAGCGCGTCGGGGCCAGCACGATGCTGAAACAGGCGGAATCGGTGCAAAACCCCCATTCCGAAACTGCTCCGGTCCGCCCGACGAATGGCACGTAGTCCTTCCGGAAGTCTTCTCGCGGAAATGACATAGGCAAAAAGGCCTCGCTTGCGTAGATGGGGGTTTGTCGTCACACCCATCACCGGCAAGGAGGCCCAAGGTGCGATATTTTAGCCAAGGACGGTTTCGCCAACAGGTCAGATTTTTACAGCAGCAGTTTCTGCAGGATGGAAATCTTCCGTTCAGCGACATTCTGTCAACCGGCTTGATCGAGCAAGCACTGACAGCACTGCAAGTGGGGTTGGTCGATTGCGTCTATACGCCGCTGGTCACCCTGTGTGTATTTCTCGGCCAGGTGCTGAGCGCTGATCATTCGTGCCGCGCGGCTGTGGCGCGCCTGATCGCGTATCGCGTCGCGCGGAAACAGCGCGCGTGCTCTCCGGAAACGAGCGCCTACTGTCAGGCCCGCAAACGTTTACCGGAAGAGTTCTTCTCACAGATCGCGCGGCAGACGGGACGCCAGCTCGATGCCAATGCGAAGTCGGGTTGGTTGTGGAAGAATCGACACGTGTACATTTTCGACGGTGCCACCGTCTCGATGCCCGATACCTACGAGAATCAACAAGCCTATCCCCAGCCGCCTCAGCAAAAACCCGGCCTGGGATTTCCGTTGATGCGCATCGCGGTCATCTTTTCGCTGGCCTGCGGCGCGGTGCTCGACGTGGGCCTTTGCCGCTACGCCGGCAAGGGACAAAGCGAGTTGGCTCTGTTGCGCCAATTGTGGTCGATCTTTCAGCCCGGCAGCATCATGCTGGCCGATCGCCTGATGTGCGCATGGACGGAACTGGTGATGCTCAAGCAGCGCGGTGTGGAGAGCGTGTGTCGGTTCACCTCACACCGCCGGGCCGACTTTCGTCGCGGCAAGCGTTTGGGGAAGGACGATCACATCGTGACGTGGCACAAGCCGACCAAGCCGCGGTCGATTGATAGGCAGACCTACAACACGCTGCCTGAATCTTTGACGATCCGCGAATGCCGCGTGCCAATTGCCCAACCTGGCTTTCGGGTGAAGGTCGTCGTGATTGCCACGACGCTCTTGGATCACGTTGCTTATCCGCCGTCCGAACTGGCGAAACTTTATCGCGCGCGATGGAATGCCGAACTCGATTTGAGGTCCCTGAAACAAACCCTGCAGATGGACGTGCTGCGTTGCAAGACGCCCGAATTGGTTCGCAAGGAGCTATGGACACACATCCTGGCCTATAACCTCATTCGCACGATCATCGCTCAGGCAGCGCACAAACACGATGTCGAACCACGCTCGATCAGCTTCAAGGGCGCCATCCAGACCTTGGAAGCGTTTCAGCCGGTGATCGCGCTGCAAGGCGAACACGACGCGGCGCGCCGCTTGAGTCTATACCACATCTTGCTGGACGCCATCGCCACCCACCGCGTCGCCGACCGCCCCGATCGCTACGAGCCCCGTGTTAAGAAACGACACCACAGGAAGTTCGCGTACCTGCGAAAACCCCGCACCCAGATCAAACGCGATATGGCGCAAGGGCTTATCGTGATTTAAGTGCCATTCGTCGGGCGGACCGCTGCGCTAACGTCTAGACGAGCGTCGGTGGGCCGGATGGGCTTCCGCGGTCGGGGATAAGAAGTTGATGCCTGTTCGTGGTCGTAGGCGTGGGCGTCCGAGCGGATGGAATCGCATTCAATAACTGGGCGCTTTCAACGAATACAGATACGGTTGTGTTTGACGTGCCGAAATAAAGTGTCGCCTTAGCAGACGTTCATTTGACCAACCTACCAACCGGAGGTGCCTTGTCCATGACGAGTCGTGAAAACTAC
>JBAUOG010000373.1:0-2370 GCA_049579625.1 Bryobacteraceae bacterium | reverse complement strand
CACCAGGAGTAGGCGTGGCCATAGCCGACCGTGCGGAAGATCCAGGCACGGTTCTGTTCATCGGTATACTTCTTCGTGTCTAGTACGCCAGACTTAGGCAGATTGGCGTCGTAGATCTGGGTGTCCTTGGCATGCACGTGATAGATGCAATCGCCGAGGACGCGGATCGCCTTGATGGGGTCGATTCCCTGCCAAAACATGTGACTGGGGTCGTAATTACAGCCCACCGAGTCGCCGGCGATGGAGCGCAAGCGCAGCATCGTTTCGGGGCTGTAGACGACGAAGCCAGGATGCATTTCGATCGCGATCTTCACGCCGTGATCCGCGGCAAACTTTCCGTGCTCCTTCCAGTAAGGAGCCACCTTCTTCTCCCACTGCCAGTCGAGGACGTCAAGGTATTCGGGAGGCCACGGGCAAGTCACCCAATTTGGATACTTGGCCGTATCGCTGTCACCGGGGCAACCGGAGAAATCGATGACCACGGGAACACCGAGTTTCGCCGCAAGTTCCACGGTGTGTTTGCTGGTGTCGCGGTAGCCCTTGCGGGTTGCGGCGACGGGGTGCAGCGGATTGCCATGGCAGCTGAGGGCACTGATGGAAAAGCCGCTATCCTCCAGCTTCTTCTTGAACTCCTTCAACTCACGCTCGCGTTTGAGCATCGACAACTTGCAGTGAGGGTCGCCGGGGTAATTGCCGGTTCCCAGCTCAACCGTGTTGATGTTGAGCGTCTTGAGCTTCTCGAGAACCTTATCGAGAGGGAACTGAGAAAGCAGGGCAGTGAAACATCCAACTCGCATGTGGGTAAAACTCCTTCGTCAGGGAAGTATCAGTGAGTTCGCAACCGCGAGAATATCACAGGGATTCAGGCGCCACCCAAGAGCAAAGCACGCTTGGCTCTGTGCAAAAACTCCAGCACTGAACCGCGCGTCAGCAAGCGGACCCACGACAAGGCCGACCGGGACAGGCGCCTCTGTCCCAAGGCGATCACAGAATCCACTGTCGTCAACCCAAGCTCAATCGCCGCGTGGAGAGAGCGAGCCTGTCCCAAGATGCTCTACAGTCGACTCGCCACTCGGTCGCAGAGTTTTCACGCAAACCCGTCAGCAAGCGGATTCCAACGGATCGTGCTCGCCGAGCTTATTGCGTCAATGCGCTTCGAACAAAAGCAGAATTCCCGAAGGGTCGCGGACCTCGAGGCTGTTCGCGGTCCGTCTCGACGGAATGTTCCGAAGCGTCAGTCGCCGTGCCAGATCGTCCAGATGACTCCGCCCACTCAAACGAATGTGAATGCGCTCCAAATGTGCCGATTGAGGGGGAGCCGGGGCGCCCCCTCGACTGTGCCAGATGTTGAGGCCGAAATGGTGATGGTACCCGCCGGCCGACGCGAAGAGCGCGCCCGGTAGAGAAGCCGTTATGTCGAAGGCCAGCACGTCCGCATAGAAGCCTTGGGTGGCGGCCAAATCTGCGACCCGCAGATGAACATGGCCCATCGCGGTACCGGCGGGCAAGCCGGTCTCCCGAATGGGTGCTTTCTCCGGCTCCAGCAGCAGCCCTTTCAGATCGAGCGGATCAACAGCCATTCGGACCGTGTTGCGGTCCCACTGCCAGGCCGACCGCGGGCGATCGGCATAGACCTCGATGCCGTGCTGATCGGGGTCGGACAAATAGAAAGATTCACTGACCAGGTGATCGGCGGTGCCTTGGATGCGATGACGTCCGGAAATGATGTGGCGAGCGAAATTGGCGAGGTCTGCTCTGGTCGGCAGCAGCAAAGCGAAATGATAAAGCCCGGGGCTGCTGTCGGGGGCAGGCGTCGCGCCTTTGATTTCCCGCAGGCGAACCAATTCCGCGCCATGGGCCACGAGGGTGGCATGTCCTTGGGGGCCGGGAACGAAGTCAAGCCCAAGCACGTCGCGATAGTGCCGTTCGGAGCGGCCGAGGTCGGCGACCGCCAGATGCACTGGACCTAGACTAAGAGCTGGATCGATCCTGTCGTCTGCAGACGTGGTCAAGGAACCCCCGAATCCGATTATGACGTCAGGGGGCGATCCCACGATACGTCCCGAGGCTATCCTCTTGTTCGTGTTCGCCGGGCTCGTTCCCGGAAGCGGACAGTTGCCCACGCCTTCAACCGTACCAGCACCCACCGCACGCCAGAGTCCGTGCGAGAAACCCAGCACAGATCTCACCATGAGCGCCGGAGTGCACAACGAGCAATGATGAAAACGGCTACGGCATTTTCATCCGAACGGCGCGCTCCTCAGCTCATCGGGGACACCCCGGCCTGATGTCATGCTCACTTCCAGCGTCTCAAAGCGCCGGCGGAGCGCCAGCTCGCCGTGCGCGCTGTAGGCGTGTCCCCAAACGCGA
>JBAUOG010000372.1:0-11745 GCA_049579625.1 Bryobacteraceae bacterium | reverse complement strand
GGAAGTGAGCATGACATCAGTCCGGGGTGTCCCCGATGAGCTGAGGAGCGCGCCGTTCGGATGAACATGCCGCAACCTCTTTCATCATTGAGGGTGTGCTTTCCGGCGCTCATGCTGAGATCTGGGGACAGGCTCGCTGTGTCCACGCGGCGACGGGCTTCGACGACGACAGGAGGATTTGTGCGCGCCTTGGGACACAGGCGCCTGTCCCCGGTCGGCATCCGGCCTTCTCATCCCATCTCGGAAGCTTTGCGCGCTGAGTTCAGGGTATGTAGGCGGTCACAGGAGGTTCCGTGGAATCGACACTGAGTTCGGTTTGGGGAGCTTGGTAGTCGGTCCGGACGTACGCGAGAGCAACCACTTCGCCAAAGGCCGGCGAGTAGGCAGCGGATGTGATTTCGGCGGCATCCTTGCCGTCGGACTTCAGCTTCGTTCCGGCCGCGGGCGGCTGAGTGGACCGTATGCGCACCGGCATAAGGTGGCGGTGGACCTGAGCGCGGGAACGTACACGCTCCACGATCTCTTGACCCAGGTAGCAGCCTTTGGTGAAACTAACGGCGTGCATCTGCTGAGTTTCCTGGGTGAGGTAGCGTTCCGCAATGTCCTCACCGTAGCGCGGCCTTCCGTTCTCGAGCCGAACCGTGCGAGCCGCCTCGGCGTCTGCTTCGGGAACGCCGGCGGCGGCGAGTTTCTCGATCAGCCCGGCGCGCTCAGCTACCGGGACAAACACACGAAATCCCAGCGGACCTGTGGCGGCGGTGCGCGCCGTGAAACCGTTCTCCAAGGTGGCGACGTGATAATCGCCAGCGGGTGCCGGCAGGCCAAGCGCTGCGACCGCTCCGACCGAAGCCGGGCCTTCGATGCCGATGGCCTTCCAGATGGCGGTCTGGTCTTCCAACGTGACGTCGTCCGCAATGATGTACTTGTCGAGATGCTGTAGAACCTTGCCCGCCGTTTCAGGGTCGGTGTCCAGCAGGAACGATTCGCCGAGATGGTAGATATACGCGTCGGCGAGGATGCGCCCTTGCGCGTTCAGAAAAAAGGCGTACCGGCCGTCGCCCGGCTTCATGTGCTGGACGTCATTGGTGGTCATCGCATGCAGCAGCCGGGCCCGGTCTTCGCCCGTAACGCGGATCTTGCCGCGAGCCGAGAGATCTATCCAGGCAGCGCCGGTTCGCAAGGCTTCGTAGGACTTCATGTTCGCTCCGTTTGATGCAAGTGGCGTGGCCGGCGACCCAGGCCTTGCTTATCCGCCATGCATCGTCAGCCAGCGTAGATAGTTGGAAATCAGGATCACCAAGAGTCCGGATATGGCCAGGCCTGCCAGCCGCCGCTTGCCTTTGCCCCCCACGGCCACGTCCCCATACGGCGACACCGCCCACAGGATGGACGCGGCAGCGATATGCAGAACCAGCAGCATCTTGATGCCAAACCACATCTGCCAGGTGGCTAAGTGATGGCCGGCAGCGATCAGATTGTACGTTCCGGATCCGACGATGAGCACCAGCAGAATGTAGACCGTTTGGCGGAACTTCGCCTGGGCGCTGGAAGCCGCGGCGGCCCGGGCCGCTTCGGGCAGTTCATTGAGAACCGGAGTGAGCACCAGGCGGGCGTAGAGGATTGCGCCGACCAGCGTCACGATAGAAGCGATGTGGATGAATCGCATCAGAATATGAACAAAGGCGTCCATAAATCTCCTTGGCTGAAATTCGAGTATAGCGATGCGACCCGAACGCCGGTTTCCGAACCCGATGACGCTACTCTAAAGCCAGATGATCCACGTTGTACTGCCGGTGGGGCTGCTGCAATGCAATTGCTCCGTGCTCGGCGACGAACAGACTAGGGAAGCCATTGTGGTGGATCCCGGCGACGAAGTGGAACGGATCACGGCCGTCCTGCAGAAGTACGGACTGACTGTGAAGGCGATCGTGATCACCCACGGTCATATCGACCACATCTCGGGCGCGCAGAAGCTAAAAGTCTTGACCGGAGCACCGGTGTATATGAACCCGAGCGACCAGGAACTGGTGGATGCCCTGGACAAGTACGCCGCCTGGCTGGGCGTGCCGACTCCTGAGGCCGTTGAGGTGGACACGCCCGCCAGGGACGGCGACACGCTGCAGTTGAACGCGAGAGACCTCCATATCCTGCACACTCCTGGCCACACACAAGGCAGCCTTTGCCTCTACATTCCAGCGGAGCACAAGCTACTGGCCGGCGACACCCTGTTCCAGGGATCGGTAGGACGAACCGACTTGCCGGGCGGAAACACCAAGCAGTTGCTTTCTTCGATCAAATCCAAGCTGCTGGTGTTACCGGAAGATACATTGGTGACGCCTGGCCACGGCGGCAGCACGACCATAGGCGAGGAAATAGAGCAGAACCCGTTCCTGCAGAACTTGTAGCTGAACTACAGCTACTCGTTTTGCAATTGCTGCGCGCGGGACATGTCTTCCAAGACGTCGGCGACGAGTTCCTTGGCCTCGGTCAGGCTCTTCGTGATGAGCTGAATGTCCATGGCCGGCTTTCCCGGCTGCCGGGCACTCTGACAATAGACGCCATGCTGGCCGACCAGCACCAGCGCATCGGTGATGCAATCGAGCGTGACGGCAAGCCGGCCCCGGTCACGGCCCATCATGAATTCGTGACGTTCCAGTTCATCCTTGCGCTCTTGGTAGACGGACATGAAGATCACCTATTGTCCCATCAATGGATTGCGCGGCCCCTGGAAGCTATGCTTGGGGTTAAGCGAGATGCATAGCCTGAACATCCCAAGCTGGCCGCAATCGGACGAACGTGAAGAGGAACTCTTACGTTCCGTCCTCCATAGCCCACAGTGGGGCGGCTTCCATCCCATCGTCACAGAATTCGAACGACAGTTTGCCGCGGCTCACCAATCGAAACACGGCATCTGCGCTTTTAATGGAACGGTGACTCTGGAACTGGCGCTCTCGATGCTCGGAATCGGCGTTGGGGACGAAGTGATCGTTCCGGCGATATCATTCATTTCCACCGCCACCGCCGTTTCCCGGGTGGGAGCGACGCCGGTGTTTGTGGATATCGGCCCGACTTCGTTCAACATCGACCCGGAGCAAGTCGCCCACGCCGTCACCCAAAGGACAAAGGCGGTGATCCCGGTCCATTTCGGAGGAACTATGGCCGACATGGAAGCGATCAACGCGGTCGCCGGTAAGCATGGCTTGTGGATCATTGAAGATGCCGCGCACGCTCATGGGTCGGAATGGAGGGGCAAGCGGGCCGGTAGCTTTGGGATTACCGGTTCGTTCAGTTTCCAGAATGGGAAAGTGATGTGTGCCGGCGAGGGTGGAATCCTGGTGACGAACAACGACGATTTCGCCACCCAGGCTCGATCCTTCGTTAACCAGGGCCGGAAGGCCGGCGAGAGCTTCTACAGCCACTATCGACTGGGGACCAATTTCCGGATAACGGCTTTTCAGGCAGCGGTCCTCACCGCGCAGTTAGCGCGACTGCCGGAGCAGATAGCCCGCCGGACGGCCAGCGTCCGGCTGTTGAAGAGGCTATTGGCCGACGTCGACGAGATTGCCTGGCAGGATGAGCCGGCAGCCATTACGCAAAACTCCTGGTATCTTCTGTGCGGCCGTTTTCGCTCAAAGACTGTGACGCGGGACGAGTTTCACGCGGCGGTGACAGCGGCGGGTGTGCCTTGCACCCCGTTCTATCCACACACGCTGTACCAGAACCCGCTCTACACGCAGGAAGACTGCCGGGTTATGCCATGTCCGAACGCCGAAGCGTACCTGGGCGATGCATTCTGGTTCCCACACCGGCTGCTCCTGGCCGATGAAGAGACTATCCATGAAGCGGCGAAGATCGTTCGCGCAGCCGCGCACGGGCAAATGCAGACGGCGGGCGCTGAATTGAACGTTCGGCGGGGTTAGCTACTTCTGCGGGGGCACAACGGCCGTGCCGTTCTTGAAAACGGTCTCGCCTGGCCTCCGATATCCGAGAACTTTCTTAACCTCGGTTTCTTGGGCGCTCGGGTCGTTCTTCAGCTTCTCGATGCGCTTCTGCTTCTTATCGAGGTCGTATTGCAAGTCGGCGTTCTCTTCCTCAAGGCGGCGTGCCTCAGCGCGCTTTTCGGCAAGTACGCGCAGGCCGTGCGGTCCTCGCAACATGATCGTCGCGTACGAAGCGAAGGCTGCTAGCGTCGCAATGAAGAGTATCGGGCGTGCAAGTCTTCTTAACATTGGCGGTACTCGTCCCTATCACTTGTTTATAAACTGATCGGGGCCGCCGCGTCCAGCGAAAACATACGTCTTGGAAACAAATTCGGCTAAAATTGTTTAGAATGCCGGAAGCCTCCGCACCAGCACTGGTCGTTCTCTGCACCGCTTCCTCGCTCGAAGAAGGGCGGCGGTTGGCCCGGGAACTGGTGGACCAGCGGCTGGCAGCCTGCGTCAACCTGATCCCGAAGGTGGAGAGCATCTACCGCTGGCAAGGGGCGGTGGAATCGGCTCAGGAAGTATTGTTGTTAGTGAAGACCACCCCGGAGCGATTTGCCGAACTGCGGGATAAGATCGCGGAACTGCATTCCTATGACGTGCCCGAGATCATCGCTCTGGCGGTGACGGTTGGATCGGCCCCATATCTAGAGTGGCTGAGCGGCCAAGTTTAACGGCTTCCCGTCAGTGCCCGTTCGCACCCACTAAGCGTCCCAGTTTCGGACGCCTCGTGGAGAGAACCCTCATCGAATCAATGCGCCAGCGTGGTGCTTTAATTGCCTGAGGAGCCTCTATGGGAATTCGGTTTGCGCTGCGATCTTTAGGCAAGAATCCGGGGTTCGCCGGCCTCGTGATTATGGTGCTGGCGCTCGGCATTGGAGCCAATACCGCCATCTTTAGCGTGGTGAACAGCGTTCTGCTTCGGCCGCTCGACTTTCACGAGCCCGACCGGATTGTTACCTTGACAAGCGCCTGGAAGAACGGCGGGCGGTTCGGCCAAGTCTCGGCGCCCGACTTCCATGATTGGCACGACCAGAGCACGGCATTCTCGGCTATGGCAAAGTACAACCCGGATGAAAGCAGTGTCGTGGCCGGGAAATCGCCCGATTACGTCAGTCTTGCCATAGTCTCCGGCGAGTTTTTCACGGTAATGGATCTGAAGCCGAAACTGGGCCGCTTGTTTAGCGCCGACGACTACCGCAAAGGTGCGCCACCCGTGATTCTCGTGAGCGATGCGTTCTGGAGGCGTCACTTCGCGGGACAGACGCCCGATGGTCATCAGACAGTGCGGGCCGCGAGCCTGATTTTTCCCATCGTCGGCGTGCTTCCGGCTGGATTCCGCTTCCCTGGCGAGTCTGAGATCTGGGTTCCCGACAGTGTTGCCGAGGACACCACGTCGCGCTCAGGCCATAACTACCGCGTCATCGCCCGGTTGAAACCCGGTGTCTCGCTTGAGCAGGCACAGACACAAATGACCGCCATCGGCTCCCGCCTGGCGCAGGCCTATCCGGATACGAACAAGAACAAGAATGCCGCTGTAACGCGTCTGCTCGACTACACCGTGCAGAACATCCGGCTGACGCTATATGTGTTGTTGGGCGCTGTGGGACTGGTACTACTGATCGCGTGCGCGAATGTGGCCAACCTGCTGCTTGCGCGGGCAACGGCGCGGACTCGGGAGGTAGCTATCAGAGCGGCTCTGGGTGCGAGCCGGGCCCAAATCATCGAGCAGTTGTTCGTTGAGAGCCTAATGCTGGCCGTGCTTTCCGGGATTGCCGGGGTTCTCCTTGCTAATTGGAGTCTCAGGGCGCTGATCCTGCTGGCTCCCAAGGGCGTGCCGCGGTTGGATGAGGTTGCGATCGACGGAGCCGTACTCGCATTTGCGATGGGCGCCTCTGTTTTGGCAAGCCTCCTGTTCGGAATCGCGCCCGCCCTGAAGGTTTCCCAAACCGATCCCGTCGAGGCGCTTCGCCAAGGCGGTACGCGTGGCGTGGTGGGTGGATCGTCCGCTCGCCTCCGCCAGGTGTTCGTCATCGCCGAGGTGTCATTGTGCGTGGTGCTGGTAATTTCGGCAGGTCTGCTGCTGCGGAGCGTGTCGTCGTTGACCAAAGTCGACCTCGGCTTCAATCCCGAAGGTGTTCTGGCTGTCGAGCTAAGCACGGGAGTAGCCGGGGACAGTGAAACCCGGCGCGTGACGGAGGGGTACTTCCAGGAGATTCGGAAGCGCGTACAGGCGGCGCCGGGCGTTCAATCGGCGGCCCTCGCTGGCCGCCCGCCTCTGGAAGCGTCATATCGTTCGGACGGATCCTACATTGTGGAAGGTCAGACGATGAAGGATTTCACCAACACATCGCCGCAAGCAGGCTTTAGCCTGGCCTCGCAAGGCTTCGTCGGTACCCTCGGGTTGCGGGTGGTCCACGGGCGTGAATTCTCAGAGCGGGACGTATATGCCGCGCCGCGGACTGCAATGATCAGCGAGGCACTGGCAAAGCGATCGTTTCCGAGTCAGAATCCCCTCGGCCGCAAGATCCTATGCGGCCTGGACGAGGAATCAGGGAAGTGGATGACCATTGTTGGCGTAGTCAGCGATGCGCATTTAGACAGTGCCGCCGCCCCGGCCCAGCCTGAGATTTACATGCCGGTTCTCCAACATCCGCGCTCGGATTCGGTGCTGCTCGTGAAGACGGCCGGCGATCCCATGGCGCTGAGTGAGACCGTGCGGCGGATTTCGCGTGAGCTAGACCCCGATGCATCGGTACGCTTCAACACGCTCGAATCGAAGCTGGCCGACACCATTGCGTCGCCGCGCTTCCTGAGCCTGCTCCTCTCGCTGTTTGCTGGTTTGGCACTTTGCCTGGCGCTGGTGGGCGTCTATGCTGTGATGGCGTACGCGGTGGCCCAACGGTCGGCCGAGGTAGGACTGCGGATGGCGCTCGGCGCAGAACGCCGGGACGTCTTGAATATGATATTGGGCCACGCATTCAAGCTGACGGCGGTTGGCCTTGGCATCGGACTTGTCGGGGCGGCACTCGCAAGCCGAGTGTTGCGGTCCCTATTGTTTGGGGTCACCGCCGCCGATCCAGCGACCTACGCGGGCGCCATTCTGCTACTGGCCACAGCCGGGATGCTGGCGGGCTACATTCCCGCGTGGCGGGCGTCGAGGATTGACCCGCTGGAAGCACTGCGGCAGGAATAACGGAGCCTGAGAAAGAGGCGGTTGCGACGTGACCCGAATCAATCTGGAAGAGAAGTTCGCACTGTTCCACGAGCACTGGCGTCCCAAAGTGATCGCGGAACTTAACGGCCAGGAAGTGAAGCTGGTGAAGTTTCAGGGCGAGTTTCCCTGGCATCATCATGAGACCGAAGACGAACTGTTTCTGGTGTGGCGCGGGCGGTTTCGGGTGGAGTTTCGAGACCACGTGGTGGAACTCGGCCCCGGCGAAGCGGTGGTTGTGCCTCACGGAGTAGATCATCGCACAGCAGCGGATGAGGAAGCTGAGGTCCTGATTTTCGAGCCGGCCGCCACTAAGAACACAGGCAGCGTGGATAGCCAAACATTCAGCGCGCCGAACGGAGTGCGGATCTAGGCCGTTCTTATACTCACGCCTGCGGACTTGGAGTATTGTCCGCTGGCTCACGAGTCTGTGTGAAGACTCCGCGGCAGAGTGCGAGTGCCGGTCGGCGGTACTGCATCTTGGGACAGGCTCGCTCTGTCCACGCGGCGAATGGGCTAGATCTGACGAAAGTACGTGTCGGGTCTGGTCCGAAGCGGACAGCGCCTTGGGAACAGAGGCGCCTGTCCCGGTCGGCTTCGTCGTGTGTTCGCTTGCTGACGCGCGGGGTTCAGTGGCGGAGTTCTATACGCCGTGGTCTTTCATCTTGATCAACTGGCTGACGCTGAGCGTGCCGAAGCCCTCCGATTGCAAGTGGCGAGCGTAATCGGGCGTGACGCCGTGTTCATGAAGCTGAATCAGATCGTCGGCGGAAACGCTGGCATAGCCTGCTTCATCGAATGAGCGCAGAAAGCCGGCGTCGACGCCATGGTCATGCAGCCGGATGATCTCATCGGTAGAGAACGTTACGCGGTGCGAGCGAACGGTTTGCGCAACCAGGTCGGTCGGAACGCCGTGCTCATGCAGGTTGATCAGTTTATCCGGATCGTGCAGTTCGAAGCCGCTATCGGTTATACGGCGCGCGAAGTCGGGCGAAACGCCATGCTCGTGCAGCTTGATCAGGTCGTTCGCGCCGACCTTGGCATGCAGGGCTTCCGACATTTCCCGAACAAACTGCGGATCGACGCCGTGGTCATGCAGAGCGATCACGGAATTGGGTGAGCCGTCCAAACCGGCATCCTTTGCCGCCCGCATGAGGCCGGCATCCGTGCCATGCTCATGGAGCGCGATTATCTCGCTTGTGGAAGCGTTCACGCCCGACTCACGCAGCTGGCGCACAAGATCTGCCGAAACGCCATGGTCGTGCAGTTCAATCAGGTCGTGGGCATCGGTGGCGCCCTTATACTGCGCGCTCAGCTCCCGTATGTACGACGGCGACACGCCATGGTCGTGCAGCTCAATCGCGGCGCTTGGCGGCAGCCGGTAACCACCCGACCGCAGCGCCTCCAAAAGTGCAATCTGCACGCCGTGGTCTTTCAGCTGGGTGACCTCTTCGACCCGCAAGCGCTGAAGGAAGAGGCGGGTCACTTGCCGCAGATAGTGGCCGTCCACACCGTGGTTGTTGAGCTCGACCACATCGTCCAGAGTTTCCACGCAATCGCAGGCAGAACGGAGGTCGCGGGCGGTGGAAATCCGGAAGTTGTCCATCGCGAGATCAAAGAGCTGGTCCTGGTCGACGTTTCGAAACCCAATCTCTTTGAGTTCGGCGGCGAAATGCGGATCGGGCTGAAAGGCTACCGGTCCGGAGCCCACGCCCAACGTAAACGACCCTTTGAAGTACAGGGTGCCCGGGTCTCTGTGCATACGAAAGGCAACTACGGAGCCGAACATGTCGGAACGCTCCAGCCCCTGCAGACTCGAAAGCGGCACCGAGTTGGTGTGTGAGGTGGTGATGGAACCCTCGCGCCGGAGAAGGGTGAGGTTCACCTCGTCTCCTCCGATATTCGGCAGAATCCGCCAGCGGTATTCGGAATCAGAGCCCACCGCCGACAGAATCGACACCAGCAAGCCCATCAGGAGGGAGAGCCGGAAGGAAGTCGCCACAACTTTTTTCATATCGCCTCTCGAAAACAAGCCCCGGGCGAGCGAACCAGCACGTCCCGGGAGACTAAGAAATTGATACGCAGCCGGATGGGAGAATGTTCGCGAATCGTCTCGAAATTAGGGACGGACCTAAATATTGGGGAAGGGCATCGTTTTCCGGGAGGCAAGTGATTGATAATACGCGGATTGGCTTTTGATAAGAAACGCAACGAAACGGGCCCGATTGATCCCGGTTCCGTCTTGTAAACTATGGATCACAGGATTTCGGATTCCAGGAGTTCGAGCATGCACCGCAACCGCCAGCCAGCACCGCCCGCCCTGCCGCGCATTGCGCGCAAGCAGCGCTGGTTCGTGCTTTGGCTTGTGTTGGGTGCGGGATTAGCGGGCCTCCTGCTATTCGATTCCATCTCCACCTACCGTTTCGTTTCGCGGATCATGGTCATCAACCAGGTCCGGCGCGACCTGAATAAGCGGGCTGCCCAGATTGAACGCGAGCTGCAGATCAAGCAAGCGCAGACCGACCCGGAGATTGCGGCTGTCCTCGACAAGCTACAGGAAGAGCATGAGAAGGTGCTTTGGCTGGTGCTGCGCGCCCCCGACGGCCATATCATCGCCCAGACCGGCGCGACGCCGGCCACTCCCACATTTGGCGCGACCGAAATCCACGACAGAATGCGCGACCATGAGGAGATTCTCACCACCAAGCGCACGGCGGATGACGAACAGGTAATCGAATTATTCGCCGTGCATATCCGGCGCCAGCATCCCAACGGACCTCCGCCCGGTTTGCCCGGCGCGCCGGCACAAAACGGCTCTGTCTCGTTTAATGCGCCGCACGGCGTGGGCGCTGTACCGTCCGGTGTGCCGCCGTTCCCCTTGCTTGAAATCGCCATGTCGATGAAAGAGGTCAATGCGCAATTCTGGCCCATCCGCCGGAACCTCATCATCGACTGCACGGCGGCTATTGCGTTGTTGATTTCTACGCTGATTGCGGGCTTACGCTTTCGGTCATACGTGCGGACGCAGGAATTGGAACGTCAACTTCAACTCGCGCGGCAAGTCCAGCAGGCTCTGCTGCCGACCACACGAAAGGTCTCGGAACGGGCGGAGGTCGCCGCGGTTTGCGTTCCCGCCTGGCAAGTCGGCGGCGATTTCTACGACACCTTTTCGGTCAACGATGACGACCTGGCACTGGTGCTGGGCGACGTGTCCGGCAAGGGTGTTCCTGCCGCATTATTAGCCGGCCTGGTGCATGGCGCCATCCGTTCCAGCAACTGGGTGGCGTCGCCCGCCCACCACGAGCAGGCCTTGCGCGACCTGAATCAACTGCTGCTGGAGCGGGCTTCAGGAGAGCGCTATGTGACGATGTTTTCGTGTTACTACGATCACAGCGAGCGGGCTCTGCACTACATTAACGCTGGACATTGCCCGCCGCTGCTGGTGCGGAAGACAGCCAGCGGGTTCGAGTTGAAGCAACTCGAAGAAGGCGGCACCGTCATTGGACTGATCGCCGGCGCGCGCTACCAGCAAGCCAGCGTCTCCATTGCGCCGGGCGATTTATTGATTGTCTTCTCGGACGGCATCGTGGAATCGGCCAATCCGAAGGACGACGAGTATGGCGAGAAGCGATTGGCCGAGGTCGTCAAGGAAAACTTCACGAAGGGCGTCGATGAAATCCGCGCCGGCGTCTTAAAGTCCGTTGAGCAGTTCGCTGCCGGTGTTCCGCCGGCGGACGACCTCACCTTCCTAGTGGTCCGTTTCGAAGCGTCCGCAACACCTCTGGTTACCGCCGATGCAGTGGGAGCACCGGTCTCGGCGTAGCGCGAGCCCGCAGGGCGTAACCGCCCCAGCGTTGCTGATAGTCGCTAGTTCTTCACCGGCGGTGGGAAGTTCTTCAAAAGCTTATTGATCCCGTTTTGCAGGTTCTTCAGATTCTTTTGCTCGTTGCTGCTGGGATTGATCGTCTTCGTGGCCCGGCCTTGCCAGACCTGTTGCTTGGCAGCCATCGTGTAGACGTCAAAAACCAGCGTGCCATTGCTGATGGTTGAACTGGTGGCCGTGCCCATTCCACCGAAGCGGAAGCCGCCCATGCCATAAGCATTCCACTGTCTTTCCTGCTGGACGGCGACTTGGTAGCAAACCAGCAAATCAGACTGCGTCTCCGGAGCAACTTTGGTGAACCCTTTCTGTGCCAAATTGGCGTCGATATCCTGTTTGATTTCGGCGTCTTGAATGCCGGTTGGGTGGGCGTTGCCGCAGTTAGCCCATTGGTAGGTATGGAAGCCGGAGAAATTCGTGCCCGGAAGGGCATTCCAGGTGACATCTTGCGCCATTCCAAAGCCGCAGAAGAGAAACAGGGCGAGGCAAAGGGCCGCAGGATGAGTCGCATTCCGGTGTATTTTGATGTTCATTTTGATCTCCTTATTTCGGGAAGATTGTCCACGTTTGGCTGGAGAACTTCTTGCCGCGGCGGGAGTCTCCCCTTGATGCCACCCGCTAGTATTTCACCGAGCAAGCAACCGTGCAAGTGACGCAGCTGCATCGAC
>JBAUOG010000371.1:0-3384 GCA_049579625.1 Bryobacteraceae bacterium | reverse complement strand
GCCTGGGCCTGGCGGCGGTCGCCATCGGGCTTTGGTTTTTGGGTTTCATTTCGCGGCAGGTGGACGCACTATTCAAATGAAGAAACACATTCTGAAACACAAACGACTCCTCGGAACGGTGAGTGTCGCGATCCTTGCACTCCTCGTACCGCTCAAAGCCCAGTTTCTGGGCATCGGCAGCCTCGTGTTCGATCCAACCTCGTTCGCGAAGTTGGTGCAGCAATACACCCAGCAGGTTCAGCAATACTTACGCCAAGCCGAACAGTTGGCACAGGAGGTTCAGACCGCCGAGAACACGCTGAATCACTATGAACTGGCACTCCGGCAGGCGCAGTATTTCAGCAGCAAGCAGTTGTGGCAGGCATTCTCGAACCTGCTGTGGCGCGACTCGGCACAGAACGTCCTGGGCGAAACAGCCCAATGGAATAGCGCGATCAATAGAGATCCAAGTCTCGCGCCGGTCGCCTGGAGCAACGCGACAACGGCACTCGGCAATTCTGGGTGGTTGCACAGCGAGCCACTCGGAACCAGTCCGAACGTGTCGGATCTCGCGACCGTCGAGGTCGCGGACGCCGCCAGCATCAATACGCTTCGGACGCTAGCCGATTTCCGCAATGCGCAAATTGCGAATGCGGGCGCCCTCGAGAGACTTGAGATCAATGCGCTCGACGATAGCGCCGAGACCAACGTGCAGGTCCGTCAACTGAATCTGGAAGCCGCCGGAACCGTCCAGACGTTGCGGAACCAGCAGAACATCATCGACGTCCTGGGCTACCAGCTTGAACAGCAAATGATCGTCAACAAACCCGTTCGGGACGGCATTGCCGCCACATTGAGCCGGTACTCGGCGATGCAGGCGTACCAGCAAACGGAGCCCACGGCCATCGGTTCGCCGCAGGCCACGTTCGTTGGTTATCAGATTCCCTAAACCACCCTATCCAGGAAAACGAACATGCTTTACCGCAAGCAAACTATTCCACAAGTCGTTGCATTCCTAGGTGCGGCGCTCCTTCTTCCGTCATCACTCATGGCGCAGGGGCCGATTCCAGCGACCCAGAGCACGCTCGACATGATCTCCTGGGTGACGACGGCCATCACGCAACTGGTGACCACAAACGTTGGCGTGTTCGTCGCCGATGGATTCATTCTGGCCAAACTGATCGCCATCTATCTGCTGATGGTCCGCGGCGCGACCTACACCATGCGTGCCATGACGATGCACTGGCCGATGACGCCGCTCGATGACCTCGGTCTCTTCATTGGCAAGTTTCTGGCGGTGTTGGCGATGCTTCACTACTACTCGAACCCACTGCCGGGTGTGGCTTTCTCGTTCCACCAAATCTTTAGCGAGACCGCCCGCCACATGGCGGCGCTGATCGATCTGAGTATCCTCGACCAGCTGGTCCAACGCATCCAGGCCATAACGTCCGGCCTCGAAAAGCCGGGATTCACCGACATCATCGGGATCATCGTCTACGTGTACACACTGATTGAGATGGGTATTGTCCAGGCAGTTCTGTTCTTTGTCACGTCGTTCGGATTCGTCGCAATCGGCCTGGGTTCGCTGCTAGGACCCCTGTTTATTCCCTTCTATATGTGGCCCACTCAAGCCGGCAAGTTCTACCGCTGGCTCGACTACATGATCGTCTATTCCTTCTATCAGGTGGTGGCAACAGCCTTCGTTTACGTCTGGACCAACGTCATTGTCTATTTCTTTGACCACGCGATTCATGGCGATTACGGGCTCGCGCACCTGCTGATCCTGATCGTCCCGTTCCTGGCGCTCAGCGTCACCTTCGTCATTTCAATGTTCAAAATACCCGCCATCGCCGCCGAGTTATTCGGCGGAATGGGCTCGACCGGAGCGCAGATTGCGAGTTCCATCAATAACGCGGCGCGGGCCGCCATCGCCGGGCTCGCTTCCTGAGGACCTACCTATATGTCAACCACACCCGAGTTCTTTCCCGTCTCCGAAGACATATATAAGGACGCCGACGAGGAGTTTTATGGCCACCACGAGCGCCTGGAACGCCAACTGAAGCACTCCCGCTTTGTGATCGGATCGCTGGCCGTTACCGCCGCGGTGGCACTGGCCACGACCGGCTATCTGGCATCCCAGGTCGGCAAAAAGCCAGTGCATGTGATACGGATTAACGACGTCGGACGCGCCGAAGCGCTCGCCTACTTTGAAGATTCCTACCGGCCGCAAGCGCCCGAAGTGCGCTACTTTCTTGCCCACTGGGCCCGCCAACGCTATACGCGGAACCGTCAGACGACGCTCGTTGAATACCCCCAGAACTATTTCTTTCTCGAACGGACCTTAGCTGAGCGCCTAATGAATCACGACCAGATCGACAACAGCCCCGGCTCCATCCGGCAGTTTGACGCCGGCAATGGCGAGGAAGTCAGCGTCACGATCACCAACGTCGTCGTGAAACGTTTGATCCAGTTGCCGTACCAGGCCGACGTCTATTTGAGCCGTACGTTCCTGGGCGCCGGAGGGACTGTGACGCACAAAGATTCGCTCATCATCCCGGTAACTTTCTCGCTCAACCCGGCCCAAGTGAAGAACAATCTTGTACCGTACAACCCGCTGGGACTGACCATTACAGCCTTCACTGAGTACCAGGATTTCAGCGCCAAGTAGCACTCTTCGTTTAAACAAAGGAGACGCGGATGCCACGGATTCAACCCGAAGACAAGACCAAAGAAGCAGTCTTTTCCTTCAAGCTGCGCGTCGATGTGCACGCCCAAATCGTCGCTTATGGCGCCTTCTTGAACCCCGATGATCCCTCGTCAAAGGACTATGTCGTCACCGAATTGTTCCGCGAAAGCGTGAAGGGTGACAAGGAATTCGCCGCCTACTGGGAGCAGAACAAGGCCCGGTTTCTCGCTTCCCTGGAAGCACAAGGACATAAAGATGCCAGCGCGACGACCCCTCGCGGCAGGTCGCGTGCGTCCCAATCCGCCGCTTAAGGAGACCAGAAATGGAAGACACAAACACGATCGAACGGGAGATTTCGTCCGTCCGAAGTGAGATTCGTCGTGAACAAAATGAGCTCAGCCGCGATCCGATTGGCCCACCTAATCCGGCCGTCGCAGCCGAGGTCAATGCCAACGAACGCACGCTCAAAACGCTTGAGCAGAAGGAGGAGCGCGCAAACGAGTATGAACAATCGCACGGTTTCGGTTACTAACGTAGTGCCCGAGATGCGCGAAGTGGGGAGCCGCAAGGCTCTCCCGAGTCGCAATCCTCGGCGTATTCGTGGTGCAACATTCGCGCCATTTCGATCCGTCAGATGGTGTGTCCTGAGCAGGAAGTGCGCGCCGTTTTCCCGGCAGTCTCGGTCGGGGTGGGTTCGCTCCGCTTCGCTACGCGCTTCC
>JBAUOG010000370.1:0-2976 GCA_049579625.1 Bryobacteraceae bacterium | reverse complement strand
GTCGCTTGAGGAGTGGACGGCGCTGCTGAAGAAGCAGGGCCCAGCGGCCCTGCCGGAACAAAGGGCGTGGCTCAAGGAACGATATGGGCTTGGCGGCTCGACGATCGGCGTGATTGTGGACCACGCGCGAGGAGCGGATGAGGAACTGAACCCGGAGGCCTACCTGAAGAATGCACCAATGTATGTGGATGAATTGTTCAGCGGAGCGAGAGCCCACCTACGCCCGGTCTGCGATGAGTTACTCGTACTGGCGACAAGTTTTGGTGACGACGTAAAGGTTAGTCCCTGTAAGACGTTCGTGCCGCTGTATCGCAACCACGTATTTGGGCAAATCAAGCCCACGACGCAGACGCGCGTGGATCTTGGGCTGGCTTTGGGAGACGCGAAGGCCAGCAAGCGCCTGATCGACACCGGCGGCCTGGCTAAGAAAGACCGTATTACGCGGCGGATTGTGCTGACGTCGGTGAGCGACATCGACGCGGACGTGAAGAAGTGGCTGAAGGCGGCCTACGACAGGGACGGCGACTGAACCGCCGGAAGCGAAACGCCTGTTTCCAAAAGCGAACACTTGCTGTCTGGACCTGCCAGTAGATTGAGCTAATTTGCGTGGACATCGGATTGCATGCAAGCGCTCTTGCGAACATCGTTGCGTAGCGCAGAGTTGCCCGCCGCGATTTCGGGTTGAGTTACGAGAGGTAGCGCATGACTTTGCAGGATCTGAGAATGGCCGTTCGTTCGTTGATTCGGACTCCCTCATTAGCCATAACCGGTGTCATGACGTTGGCGATAGCCATAGGCATGGCGACGTCCGTCTTCACCATTGTCAACGCAATGCTGCTCCGGCCTCTTCCTTACAAACAACCCGACCGTCTGGCGATGATCTGGTGCTTAAGCAAAGAGGGCAGCCGCGGACCCGTTTCCTACGACGACTTTGAGGACTGGCGCAGCGGTAGCAAGACACTCGAGAGCGCGGCGGCGTATACCGCGTACTACAAACCAGTGCTCACGGGCTCGGGCAAGGCTGAACGACTGGCAGCTCTACTGGTGACGCACGAGTACTTCAAGGTGATGGGGACCCAGCCAATGCTGGGACGCTTCTTCAGCCCGGAAGAAGACCGGGAGGGGCGCGACGATGTGGTGGTTCTCTCGCACCAGCTTTGGCGCAGCCGCTTCGAAGCGGACGCGAAGGTGTTGGGCCGTACCATTCTGCTCAATGGGCGCGCCCACACAATTGTTGGCGTGGCTCCAGCGGACCTGCCGCTACTGCCGGTGAGTCTCGCTAACGATCCAGCCCAGATTTACCGCCCGGTCGGCGAAGGCTTCAACGCCGGATCGCGCGACGGGCGCCATTTGGAGACCATCGTACGGCTAAGGCCAGGGGTGACCATCCAACAGGCCCAGGCAGAGATCGACGTACGCAGCAAACAAATGGAACGCGAGCACCCCAAAGTGGACGCGCATCTCTCAGCCCGTGTTGTTGGGCTGCGCGCCGATATGACGCGAAATTCAGCCGCCGCCCTTTTAAGCCTGCAAGGCGCAGTGTTGTTGCTGATGCTGATCGCCTGTGCCAACATCGCCAATCTCATGCTGGTTCGATCAAATGGGCGCAGCCGGGAAATGGCCATCCGGGCGGCGCTCGGAGCGGGGAAGCGGCATCTGACACGGATGCTGCTTGCAGAAAGCCTCGTGCTGGGATTGGCTGGAGGTCTCGGCGGCCTATTTCTCGCTTATTGGAGTACGGCCGCGCTGAATGCGGTGGTGGCGCGTATTCTGCCGGATGCAGGTTCGGTTGCGATCGATATACGGGTCCTGGTTTTTACACTGGTTGTGTCGCTCGCCGCCGTGTTGCTGTTTGGCATGGCTCCCGTTCTACGTTTGAACTCAGTGGATCCAGACGGCGCCCTGAAGTCAGGAACCCGAATCATTGGTGAGAGCCGCAATCGCTTGCGCCAGCTACTGGCGGCAGGGCAAATCGCGCTGGCTTTGATATTGCTGGTTGCCGCGGGGCTGCTTGGCAAGAGCTTCCTGCGTCTCCGCGGCGTGAATCCAGGTTTCGATCCGCAGGGCGTCTTGTCCGCATCACTGACCTTGCCACAGGCTCGTTATCAGACGGATTCCGCGGCCAGCCGTTTCATCGAGAACGTGCTCACCCGCCTGCGCGGATTGCCAGGGGTTACGCAGGCCGCCGCGGTCAGCGTGGTCCCCTTGTCAGGAGACTTCGATCGCACCGGCTTCGTGATAGAAGGGAAGCCGGCGTTACCAAATGAGCAGGAGAGCCCGGACCGCTATCTGGCTACCCCCGCCTACTTTGACGCTTTGCGAATTCCGTTGCACGAGGGCCGGGTGTTTGACGCCCGCGACGATGAGCGCCGAACGCCGGTTTGCGTTCTTAGCGAGACGGCGGCCCGACGGTGGTTTCCAGGCGAATCGCCCATCGGAAAAAAGATTCGTGCGGGTAGCACCGGAGGTTTCGATGACTCGCCTTTCCGAGAGGTTGTCGGTGTGGTGGGAGACGTCGCCCAGTATGGCCTGGGGCTGGCTGCAACGCCGCAGATATACATGCCGCACGCGCAGTTTGCGACGCGTTACATGACGTTGATGGTGAGGACGTCTGGCGACCCCGAATTGATGGCGGCGCCAATCGCTAAGGCAGTTTTTGCCGAGGACGCCGATCAACCGGTCTATGACGTCACACCGCTGGAGAGAATCGTCTCGAACACAATCGCCGCGCGCCGTTTTGGATTGTGGCTGCTATCGGTGTTCGCCTTCAGTGCCCTGGCGCTGGCTGTCATCGGCATCTACGGCGTGGTCTCGTACTCGGTCGCTCAGCGGACGTCCGAGTTCGGAGTGCGGATCGCTTTGGGTGCGAGCCCGTCGGATGTTCTGAAGAAAGCGCTGGCCGGTTCGTCGGTCGTCATTCTGGCCGGAGTAGGCGCAGGTATCGCCTGCTCGCTTGCCGTCTCGAAGCTCTTGGGC